>CAVDGK010000059.1:0-8879 GCA_963607995.1 Oscillospiraceae bacterium
CTTAATTTCTTCCGGCTTTTTATAATTTACCAGTCGGAACTGAGCCACCTGTCCACGGGCATGGACACCTGCATCGGTCCGTCCAGCACCGTGCACATCCACCTTTTCTCCTGTCATGCGTTCAAGCACCGTCTCCAGACGGGTCTGGATGGTATTATCCGTATCTCCCTGCTTCTGCCAGCCATTATAACGGGTTCCGTCATACTGAACGATCATGCGGTAATTTGTATTTGTCATGACTTCAGCCTCCTCTATTACGTCGTCAGATGGAACATGAGAATGGACAGCACCGTAATGGCTGCCGTCTCGCATCGAAGAATTCGTTTCCCAAGGGTAATGCTTTCGGCACCGGATGCTATGGCATCCTCCACCTCCGACACTTCAAAACCGCCTTCCGGTCCGATGAAAATGCCCACGCTTTCCCCTGGTTTTACATTTTCAATAGCCTGCCGGCTGCTTTCGATACCTTCTGCTTTCTCATAAGGAATAATGCTGTGATCCAGCTTTGATGCCTCTGTCAGGGCTTCTTTAAAGGACATAACGCCTCGCACTGTGGGAATAATGCCCCTTTTACTCTGCTTGGCTGCTGCCTCGGCAATGCCCTTCCATCTCTCAAGCTTTGTGGCTGAACGCTTCTCATCCAGCTTCACCACGCACCGGGCTGTTTTCACCGGAACCACTTCCGAAACTCCCAGTTCCACGGCTTTCTGGATAATAAGTTCCATTTTTTCAAATTTAGGAAGTCCCATATAGAGAATGACGCGGGATGGAAGCTCCGTCTCGGCCGGCTCTGAAAATAAGATCCGTGCCGTAATAACATTCTTTTCCAGCGTTTCAATGCGACAGGTATAAACAAGACCGTTTTCGTCTACAGCCTCGATATCCTCGCCCGCTTTCATTCTTAATACATTGCGAATATGATGAACGTCCGCACCTTCCACCGTCAGATATTCCCCACCGATGAGGTCGGATGATGTGAAAAATCGATACATGAAATGAAAAACTCCTATGCCGCGGTTATGTCTGCAAATAGAATGCACTTCTTTCCGGCTTCTATTTTCATGAACAAAAGTCTGAACTTTACAATCAAAAGTTCTCTGAACGACGTATCAAGTTTAGAGCAGAATACGCACCCTTGTCAAGAACCCGCTATTCTAATTCAATTAATAGTTTAAAGACTCTTCAGGCACATTTTCTGCCATTTTGAACAGCAGCTTTTTAGAATAATTTCCATTTAATGGAAACTGTCACCTGACTTCCGCATAAATCTTATGTTTAATCTTCTTTCCGGGCCACATAGGAAAGCCAGTCACCCATGGTATTGACTTCCACGATACTCATGTGGTTTTCCTTTAAAGCTTCTTCCAGAATACCCTCATGACCTTTCAAAATTCCCGATGTAATGAAAATGCCGCCTTTTTTTAGCTGTTTAAACGCAGCCGGCGTAATATCCTTCAGGATTTCTGCAATGATATTAGCCGTGCAGATATCATACCCTTCCGGTGCCGCTTCCCTGGCTTTATTAACCGTCTTTTCATCATCAATAATATTCCCGATAATATATGGGAAGTCTTTGGCATCAATATCATTTTTTTCAAAATTATCCTGAATAGCCGGGATAATATTATCGTCAATATCCGTACCGAAGACAGAGGCTGCACCGCTCTTTAAGGCGATAATGCCCAGAATGCCGCTGCCGGTACCGATATCCAGAACCTTGTCACCACTCTTAACATATTTCCTAAGGGCACGGATGGCCAGCTGGGTGGTTTCATGCTTTCCTGTTCCGAAAGCTGTACCGGGATCGATGCGAAGTGTCAGGGCCGCTTTATTTTCCGGTTCTGTCTCTTCCCAGGTGGGAATGATAAGGATGTCATCCACCATAAACTGATGGAAATACTGCTTCCAGTTATTAACCCAGTCCTCATCGGCTGTAGCCGAAACGGCCACTGATCCTTCACCGATATCCGTGAAGAGCCGCAGGGCATTCAGGGCTTCCCGTACACGGGCTGCCACGGTTTCTGAATCTTCGCTGTCATCTGTATAGAAGGAAATGTAAGCCTGATGATCGTCTTCCGGCATTTCCGGAACTACTTCACCAAAAAGTCCTGTCTGTTCTTCAAAGGAGATAGGGGCTTTGTCCTCGATCTCAACACTGTCGTAGCCAAGACCATTCAAAACCTCGATCACCAGATCTTCTGTCTCTTCAAGAGTATGTATCGTATATTTAATCCACTGCATAAGGGTTCCTCTTTCTTAATTATCAAGTTTAATATCCATAACCAACCCATTGTACTTCTGCTAAGGAAGACCCTCGAGGAGGCCGGTACTTAATGAACTCGAGCCTATAGCGATGAGTGAATTTAGTACCGCTGCTCGACGAGGGTCGCGGAAGCGTGTCTTACCGTGCAGAAGTGCTGGGTGAGGTTCGTAACTCTTAAACTCTATCATCATAACACAAAACTCCGGACAAGCCGGAGTTTTAAATGCATATTTTCTATTATTATATTGCCACGACAAGGCAGATCGTCATGGTCACCACCGTCAAAAGTGTTGAGAAGACAGTGCATTCTGTCAGCGTCTTCAAATCACAACCATTGGTAGCAGCCACCATAGACGGTGCATTGCCCACCGGCACAGAAAGACCAATGGCTACGGCTGAAATAATATTTGTATCCGTAATAAACTGCTTCAGCACCAGGACACATACAATGGGAAATGCCACCTGCCTCAGTAAAATGAAAATATAATTACACTTATTCGTCAGAATTGACTTAAAGTTGGTATCTGCCAGATTCGTACCGATAACGAAAAGTGAAATAAAGAGCACCGCATTACCGGCATACAAAGTGGCATTACTGATAACAGCCGGCAGCTGAATATTCAAAAGAAGAACAATGATGGCCAGAACGGAACAGATAAAGCCGGGATTGATCAGCTTCTTTAAATTAAACTTTCCGCTTACTTCATCATCACCTCTTAAGATGTGCATGCCATAGGTGTAGAAAATAGGATTGTAAACCAAGTTGAAAAGAATAAGATAGGGCATGGCTTCACTGGGAAGGATAGCCTGTCCCAAAGGAATACCGATGAAACCTACATTTCCGAAAATCGTCATGGCATTATAAAAACGTCTTTCGGATTTCGGAGCCCGAATCACCGTACCGATTACACTGCCCATCAGAACCATCACCCCATAAAGGATCACAACTATGAAAAAGCCAACAGCCAGCTGCTCCTTTGTTGGCAGCGTATCGGCCGTAAAAACAGCCGATAGGGTCTGACAGGGTCCACAGATGTTCACAACTGTCCACGACATACCTTTGGTCTGCTCACTGGTAACAAAACCTTTTTTCTTGCAGATAAAACCAATAACCATCAGTATGACGATGACACCCATCTGTGTCAGTATAACCACTAATGACATATTCTATTCTTCCTCTTCTTCCCCACTTAGCTCGGCAAATTGCTTCAGAGCTACCTTTTGCTTTCTCGACAGATGTGTCGGTACTTCCACCACCAGTGTTACATAAAGATCGCCTCTTCGATCTTTATTCCGGATAGATGGAACGCCGTGGTCTTTCAGTTTGATCTGTGTACCTGTCTGTGTTCCCGCTTTGACATCGTACTCAACCTCGCCATCCACTGTCTGAATCTTCACTTTACCCCCAAGTGCGGCTTTTGTAAAGCTGATAGGTTCTGTAGAGAAGAGATTCACATCATCTCTTTCAAATTTCTTTGACGGAGCTACGCGGATTTCCACCATAAGGTCGCCCCTTGGGCCGCCATTGCTTCCCGGCTCACCTTTGTCCCGGATACGAACGCTCATACCATTATCGATACCCGCCGGAATATTGACCATGATCTTTGCCCGGCGTGAAACATAACCGGCGCCATGGCAGGTCGGACATTTTTCACGAATGATCTTGCCATTGCCGCGACATTCACCGCATTCGGTTTCTGTCTGCACCACGCCAAAAAGGCTTTGCTGACGAATCAGGACACGGCCGCTACCACCACATTTTGAACAGGTTTCAGGAGTTGTTCCCGGTTTTGCTCCCGTGCCTTTACAGCTTTCGCAGGTATCCTTTTGATTAATGGTAATTTCTTTTTCACAGCCAAAAACGGCTTCCTCAAAACTGATATTAACGACAGTGCGAATATTGGCGCCTCTCATAGGCCCGCTTCTTGCATTTCTCTGGGAAGAACGCCCCCCAAAGAAATCACCGAAGATATCGCCGAAAATATCACCCATATCAAAGCCGCTGAAGCCGCCGGCTCCGGCTCCGCCATTTTCAAAAGCAGCGAAACCAAACTGATCATACTGTTTTCTCTTTTCAGCGTCCGACAAAACAGAATAGGCTTCCGAAGCCTCCTTAAATTTCTCGGCTGCATTTTCATCTCCCGGGTTCATATCAGGATGGTACTGCTTAGCCAAACGACGGTACGCTTTCTTCAGCTCCGCATCGGTGGCATTTTTAGAAACACCCAGGACCTCATAATAATCTCTCTTATCTGCCATACTTTTTAACTCTTTTTCATCATCTCCCTGTCATTTCCAGGAAGTTTCCTTATCTTTCCAGTTAATATGATACCAGGTTCAAAAGGATCAAAACCCGATGTGAGTCTCCTTGCAGAATAATTTCCCCCTGGGTATCATTAAGATCAAAATATCCTTTAACGACATAAACACGGTAAGGGTAATCTCTTTCGGATTACCCTTACCGTTATCATATTTTCCATCAGTTTCCCACGTTATGCAAGTTCTTTAATGAACTGCCCTCGTGTCCACTTTCCGGCTGTTTTACTTATACTTCTTTGTAGTCTGCATCAACCACATCGTCATCTGCGCTGGAGCTTCCTGCTGTGCTGCCTGTTGCCTGCTGAGCGCCACCATTTGCCTGCTGTGTCTGCTCATACATCTTTGCGAAGAGAGTCTGTGCACTCTGCATCAGTTTTTCCTTAGCTGCATTCATTTCGCCAAGATCTGCATCGGACATCGGACCATTCTGTCCGGCTGTCTTAGCCAGGATGTCTTTGAGGCTCTGAAGATCAGCTTCAACAGCAGATTTTGCAGATGCATCCAGCTTGTCACCTGCTTCCTTCATAGCATTTTCTGTCTGGAATACCAGGGAATCAGCTTCGTTGCGGGCATCAACGCCTTCCTTACGTTTCTTATCCTCTGCTTCATACTGAGCAGCTTCCTTAACAGCCTTATCGATTTCATCATCGCTCATGTTAGTTGAAGCTGTGATGGTAATGTGCTGTTCTTTGCCTGTACCAAGATCCTTAGCAGATACATTAACGATACCGTTAGCATCGATATCGAAGGTAACTTCGATCTGCGGAACACCACGACGTGCTGGCGGGATACCATCCAGTCTGAACTGGCCAAGGGATTTATTATCGGCAGCGAACTGTCTTTCACCCTGCAGAACGTTGATATCAACGGCTGTCTGGTTATCAGCAGCTGTGGAGAATACCTGGCTCTTCTTTGTGGGGATTGTTGTATTTCTTTCGATCAGATGTGTTGCTACACCACCCATGGTTTCGATGGACAGTGTCAGCGGTGTAACATCCAGAAGAAGGATATCATTTCCTGCTGCTGTATCGCCGCTTAACTTACCACCCTGAATAGAAGCACCAACGGCTACACATTCATCCGGGTTCAGAGTCTTGCTGGGTTCATGACCTGTCAGTGAACGGACGCGGTCCTGAACAGCCGGGATACGTGTAGAACCACCAACCAGAAGAACCTTTGACAGATCAGAAGCTGTAAGACCTGCATCCTGCAGAGCCTTCTGAACCGGGATAACGGTTCTTTCTACCAGATCATGTGTCAGTTCATCGAATTTAGCTCTTGTCAGGTCCATATCGAAGTGCTTCGGACCATCAGCTGTAGCTGTGATGAAGGGCAGGTTGATGTTTGTCGTTGTGGATGTGCTCAGCTCTTTCTTAGCCTTTTCAGCGGCTTCTTTAAGTCTCTGAAGAGCCATCTTATCATTGGAAAGGTCAACACCTTCTTTAGTCTTGAAATCCTGGATCATGTACTGTGTGATGGCATTATCGAAATCATCACCGCCTAAGTGGCTGTCGCCGTTTACGGCCAGAACTTCGATGACACCTTCACCGATTTCAATAACGGAAACATCGAAAGTACCGCCGCCAAGGTCATAAACCATGATCTTCTGATCTTCGCCATTATCAAGGCCATAAGCTAAAGCAGCAGCTGTAGGCTCGTTGATGATTCTCTTAACTTCAAGACCAGCGATACGGCCTGCATCCTTTGTTGCCTGTCTCTGGGAGTCGTTGAAGTAAGCAGGAACTGTGATAACAGCTTCGCTGATCTTTTCGCCGACATAATTTTCAGCATCAGCTTTCAGCTTCTGAAGGATCATAGCGGAGATTTCCTGCGGTGTATAGGATTTGCCGCCGGCTGTAACCTTTTCGTTTGTACCCATTTTTCTCTTAACAGATGCGATGGTGTTGTCAGCGTTTGTAACGGCCTGTCTTTTAGCCGGTTCACCAACAAGTCTTTCACCATTCTTTGTAAATGCTACAACTGACGGGGTTGTACGTGCACCTTCAGCATTTGCGATAACCACCGGCTGACCGCCTTCCATAACGGCTACGCAGCTGTTTGTTGTACCCAAGTCAATACCAATAATCTTACCCATAATAAAGTTCCTCCTGTATTTCTTCTAAATAGTTAGATTATTTTTTATTTATATCCTTCGCCTTTGGCGAATGTCATCTGTTTACTTTTACGATTCAGTTACCTGCATGTTTAATTTAGTTGGCTACCTTCACCATACTGTGGCGAATGACGTTCTCCTTGTACATATAACCTTTTTGGAATTCCTCGGCTACAACGTTTTCGCCAAGTTCTTCATCTTCAATATGCATGACCGCATTGTGAAGGTTCGGATCAAATTCCTTTCCCACGGCCTCGATAGGCTTAACTCCCAGACCATCCAAGGTTGTCATAAACTGTTTGTAGACCGCCTGCATACCACTGACGAAAGCATCATCTTTCTTGTCTTCCGGAACTGTTGCCAGTCCTCTTTCAAAGTTATCGACCACCGGCAGGATCTTTTCTACTACATCCTTCAGACCCATGCCATACATGGCAGCTTTTTCTTTCTCCGTTCTCTTGCGGAAGTTATCAAACTCAGCCATGGAACGTTTCAGACGATCTGTCAGATCAGCGATCTGTTCATCCTTTTTGGCCAGTTCTTTCTTTTCTCTGTGGCCGAAACGGGATTTCTTTTCTGTCTTTTCTTCTGCCGTCTCTTCCGGGCTCTCCTCAGAAGTTTCAGCTTCTTCAGCTTTTCCTTCTTCGGCCTTTTCCTCTTTAGCTTCTTCGTTCTTTACCTCTTCGGTATTTTCCTCTGAAGCTTCTTTAATGTCTTCTTCCTGTTTAACTTCTTCTGTATTTAAATCTTTCTCAGCCAATTCTCATCAGCCTCCTTCATTTTCTTTACTTTCTTTATCGTCCGAATTCTTAAATGCACTGTTTAATGATGTCTTCAATGTATTTAAGCTGTTCATGACCTTTTCGTAATCCATTCGCTTCGGACCAATGATACCGATGGTTCCCTGAAGGCCATCTCCCAGATCGTAACTTGCTGTTACTACCGAACAGTCTTTCATGGCTTCAACCGGACTTTCTTCACCGATATAAACCTGGATGCCGGTTTCATCTGCCTTGCCTTCCGACAACTTCACCAGATCTTCCAGTCCTTGCTTGTCTTCCAGTGTAGAAATCAGTCGGGCTGCATTCTGGGAATCAGCCAGTTCCGGATAACGGAAAATATTATTGGCACCGGAAGTGTAGATTTCCATATTTTCATCAGTCTCAGCCCGGATAACGTTAGCGATGGTATCCAGCACATCATTGATAACATCTGTATGAACACCGGCCTCTTCCTTAATGTTGGAAATAAGCCCCAGGTTGATCTCTGAAAGAGAAAGACCATTCAGTCTCGTATTCAGCAGAAGATTCAGCTTCAGTACCTGCTCTTCGGTAATATCTTCCTTCAGATCCAGAATGTGGTTCTTGACGATGTTGCCTTCAATAACAACCACGTCAAGGAGCTGTCTTTCATTGAGACGGGAGAGCTGAATGAATTTCACCTTATTTCGTCTGGCTGTAGGAGCCGAGATCATGGTGGTGTAATTCGTATTCTGCGCCAACATCCGGACAACCTTTTTCAGGATTTCTTCCATCTTGTTGGTTTTGGCGATCATCAGTGAATTCATCGCCGTCACCTGCTGGGTTTTCTCCGTCACCAGAGAATCCACATAGAAGCGGTAAGCCTTGTCCGTCGGAATCCGGCCTGCGGAAGCATGGGGCTGAACCAGATAGCCCATTTCTTCAAGATCGGACATTTCATTACGGATGGTTGCCGAACTCAGTTTCAGATCCGTATATTTGGAAATCGTTCGTGAGCCTACCGGTTCGCCAGTTTCCAGATAATTCCGGATAATAGCATTCAGTATGGTTAATTTTCGCTCATCCAGTTTTTCAGCCAACGCGGTATCCTCTCTTCTTTCTACTGATTAGCACTCGTGCTTTTTGAGTGCTAATACATTTTGTAATATACCGCCTCTTGGCACTCGTGTCAAGGGTTTGCTAAAAATTTTTCCTGTTCTCATCTAAAACAGTTTTTTCTTCTGTTTTGATCGAACCCAAATTTAAAACCTGTTCTTTAAGCTTTGACGAAGCAAAGAATTTCACCTGCAAAACTCTCGCACCGCGTGTGAGTGCTTACGACATATTTCTTCTTTGTGCTATTACGTATCACCGCGAAGCATCTTTATCGTACAGGAATAACATTTCCTAATATCCAGCTTTGCAAATCGAAAAAGCCCGTATC
>CAVDGK010000060.1:0-8823 GCA_963607995.1 Oscillospiraceae bacterium
TTCTTAAATCGGCCAAAGCCCAATTTTTTGCCTGTAACAAAGTCACAGCAGGCTTTATTCCATTTTTCATACATCTCATTGGCAGCACCTTTTTGCTTTTCATAAGGGCGCATGCGGTAGAGGCATTTCATCAATACATCACCCAGAATAATGGAATAAACACCACGGATTCCCATATCAAGGGTCAGCTTAAAGCCAGGGTGCTTTTCAAGACCTACCAGGTTCAGGGAAATAACCGGGACATAATCCATGCCGGCTTTCTTAAGAGCTCGCTTAATGAAACCGACATAGTTTGATGCACGGCAACCGCCACCGGTCTGGGTCATAATGAGGGCTACTTTGTGTGTATCATATTTTCCTGACAGGAGGGCCTGCATCAGCTGGCCAACAGTCAGAAGAGAAGGATAGCAGGCATCATTATTGACATATTTAAGACCATAATCAATGGCTTTCTTATCCTGAGGCAGAACTTCCAGATTGTAACCGCAGACATTGAAAGCCGCTTCACAGAGTCGGAAATGAATGGGTGACATCTGAGGAGAAAGGATGGTGTAATCCTTTCGCATTTCTTCTGTAAAGATGGCACGGTCAAAAGCAGAAGAAACAATGGTGCGTTTTTTCTTTTCCATATCCCGGACACGGATGGCTGCAATCAGGGAACGAACACGGATACGGGCTGCTCCAAGGTTATTAACCTCATCAATTTTAAGGCAGGTATAGATCTTGCCGCTACGGGACAGAATCTCCTGAACCTGATCAGTGGTAACGGCATCCAGGCCGCAGCCAAAGGAGTTCAGCTGAATGATATCCAGATCATCCCGGGTTTTGATGAAGTTGGCAGCATTATAAAGTCGTGTATGGTAAGTCCACTGATCGTTAACACGCAGAGGTCTTTCTACAGGGGCCAGATGTGAGACTGAATCTTCAGTCAGAACAGCCATACCATAGGTATTGATGAGTTCCGGAATACCATGATTGATTTCCGGGTCTGTATGGTAAGGACGACCGGCCAGAACGATACCGTGGCGACCTGTTTCTTCGAGATATTTCAGGGTTTCTTCGCCCTTTTTCTGCATATCACGTCGGGCGGATGCCATTTCTTCCCAGGCAGCTTTAGCTGCAGAGCGGACCTCATTTTTTGGAATATCTTTAAAGATATCAACCAGGCGGTCTTCAGCAACTTTTTCACTGGTCAGGGCAAGGAACGGATTTTCAAAATGAATGCTGGGATCCTTAAGTTCTTCCACATTGTTGCGAATATTTTCTGCATAAGACGTAACAATGGGGCAGTTGTAGTGGTTCTGGGCATTTTCATCCTCTGTGCGTTCATAAGGAATGCAGGGATAGAAGATGAACTTAATGCCTTGCTGGATTAGCCATTCCACATGGCCGTGGGCCAGCTTAGCCGGATAACATTCGGATTCACTGGGAATGGATTCGATACCCAGTTCATAAATCTTTCTTGAAGAAGAGGGAGAGAGCACAACCCGGTAACCAAGCTTCGTAAAGAAAGTATGCCAGAAGGGATAGTTCTCGAACATGTTAAGGACACGGGGAATACCCACAGTGCCCCGCGTTGCTTCCTCTTCAGAAAGAGATTCGTAGCCAAAAATCCTTTGATATTTATATTCAAAGAGGTTGGGCAGGTTGTCTTTATTTTTCTGCAGACCAATACCCCGTTCGCAACGGTTGCCGGAAATGAAACGGCGGCCGCCGGAGAACTTATTGACGGTAAGACGACAGTGATTGTTACAGCCATTGCAGTGAGTCATGGAAGTGGTATATTCGAAATTGTTGATCTCTTCCAGAGACAGCATGGTAGTAGGCTTATTTTCATCGAAACGTTCTTTGGCAATAAGGGCTGCACCGAAAGCACCCATGATACCGGCAATATCCGGACGAATGACTTCGCAGTTGGCAATGCGTTCCAAAGAACGGAGAACGGCATCATTATAGAAAGTACCACCCTGAACAACGATATTTTTGCCCAGCTCTGTGGCATCAGAAACCTTGATAACCTTATAAAGGGCATTCTTGATGACAGAATAAGCAAGACCGGCGGAAATATCGGCAACGGTAGCCCCTTCCTTCTGAGCCTGCTTGACCTTTGAATTCATGAAAACTGTGCAGCGGGTACCCAGGTCAATGGGGTTCTCGGCAAAGAGCGCTGCCTTTGCAAAGTCCTGAACAGAATAATTAAGGGACTGGGCAAAGTTCTCAATGAAGGAACCGCAGCCTGAAGAGCAGGCTTCGTTCAGCATAACGTCATCAACAGCATGATCCTTGATACGGATACATTTCATATCCTGACCGCCGATATCCAGGATGCAGTCAACATCCGGATTGAAGAAGGAAGCGGCATAATAATGGGAAATGGTTTCAACTTCCCCTTCATCCAGCATAAGGGCCGATTTGATCAATGCTTCGCCATAACCTGTTGAACATGATCCGGCAATAGTGACGCCTTCCGGCATGTGAGCATAGGTTTCCTGAATAGCGCGGATTGAAGTGGCCAGAGGATTACCGTGGTTATTGTCATAGAAGGAATAAAGAAGCTTTCCATCTTCTGAAATGAGAGCTGTCTTTGTGGTAGTAGAACCGGCATCGATGCCCAGGAAAGCCCGGCCACGGTAAGAGGCAAAATCACCCTTTTTGACCTGATACTGATCCTGACGGGCACGGAATTTATTATATTCTTCCTGTGAGGCAAAGAGAGGCTCAAGACGGGCAACTTCGAATTCCATCTGAATGCCATTAGTCAGTTTTTCCTGCAGAGATTTAAGGGACACTTCTTCCGGTTCCGGAATGGTGCCGATCTCGGTGCCTTCTGCCTTAGCTTTTTCAGAGGCAGCGGCCCGAAGGTCACTGAGGGCAGCTTCTTTTGCATTCAGGGCTGAACCCATGGCAGCAAAAAGGTGGGAATTGTTGGGAATGATGGCATGTTCTTCATCCAGCTTTAATGTACGGATAAAGGATTCTCTAAGCTGATCCAGGAAATGCAGAGGACCGCCAAGGAAAGCTACATAGCCTTTAATGGGCTTGCCGCAGGCCAAACCGGAAATGGTCTGATTAACAACGGCTTGGAAAATAGAAGCTGCCAGGTCTTCTTTGGTGGCACCTTCATTAATAAGAGGCTGAATATCGGTTTTGGCAAAAACACCGCAGCGGGCGGCAATAGGATAAATGGCTTGATAGGAGCGGGCATATTCATTAAGTCCCGGGGCATCTGTCTGAAGAAGAGAAGCCATCTGGTCAATGAAGGAACCTGTACCACCGGCGCAGATACCATTCATTCGCTGTTCGATATTGCCATTTTCCATATAAATGATCTTGGCATCCTCACCACCCAGCTCGATGGCTACATTTGTTTTGGGGCAGATCTCTTTCAGTGTGGTAGAGACAGCGATAACCTCCTGAACAAAGGGGACATCAAGATGGCGGGCCAGAGTCAGACCGCCGGAACCCGTGATGGCCGGCATAACGGTGATATCACCCAATTTGTCATATGCTTCTGAGATGAGGGCTGCTGTTGTTCCCTGAATCTCTGCATAATGACGTCTGTAGTCTGAAAAAAGAAGATTGTGTTCTTCATCCAGAATTGCAATTTTGACAGTAGTCGAGCCTATATCGATTCCTAGGCTGTAAGTTTTGTTTTTCATAAAGACTGATTTTCCATTTAATGATCATCCTGGGAAAGATGATATGAGTTTAAAAGAAATTGAGCAGCCAATCTTGTAAGAATGGCTGCAGAGTTACTTTTCGCAAAGTTTTCGCGAACGATAGGGATTATACTATTATTAAGGAAGAAAGACAAGAAACGGAAATCAAGGTTTGTTACTGTTTAGAGTTTTTTTATAAAATTTTAAGAGAAGCACGATTCATGATAATAGAATACCTGCAAAGCGAGAAAATTATTGTATTAAGATGAGGAAGTAGCAAAGAGGATTATAAATAGCTTTGAAAAAATATTAATAGAAATTGTGAAACAATAGGCTGTAGTTAAGAGGGTTTATGCTATAATACCCACTATGAAATATGAACTTTTAAAGAAAGAGGGCCGTGCTAAGCGGGCCCGCATGACAACCGTACACGGTGTCATCGAAACACCTGTTTTCATGAATGTCGGTACAGTAGGTGCTATTAAAGGGGCTGTTTCCTCTCCGGATCTGGTGGAATTAAAAGCACAGGTGGAACTGTGCAACACCTATCATCTTCATTTAAGACCCGGCGATGAAGTGGTAAAAAAACTGGGCGGCATTCGGAAATTTATGAACTGGCAAAGGCCGGTGCTTACAGATTCCGGCGGTTTTCAGGTATTTTCCCTGGCAAAACTTCGTCAGATTAAAGAAGAAGGCGTCAGCTTCCGGTCTCATATCGACGGCCATAAGATTTTTATGGGTCCTGAAGAAAGTATGCAGATTCAGTCCAATTTAGGCTCTACCATTGCCATGGCCTTTGATGAATGTGCACCGGCACTGGCAGACCGAGCTTATGTGGAACGATCCGTTGCCCGAACTGAAAGATGGCTGGCAAGATGCAAGAAAGAAATGGAACGTTTGAATTCCCTGCCGGATACGGTAAATAAAGAACAGCTTCTTTTTGGTATTAATCAGGGGGCTATCTTTGAAGACATTCGTATCGAAAATGCCAAACGTATCGCTGAAATGAATCTTGATGGTTACGCTGTTGGTGGTCTGGCCGTTGGTGAAACTCATGAGGAAATGTATAATATCCTTGATAAGACGGTGCCTTATCTTCCTGAAGATAAGCCGGTTTACCTTATGGGCGTTGGCACACCGGCCAATATTCTGGAAGGTGTAGAGAGAGGCGTTGACTTTTTCGATTGCGTTTATCCTGCACGAAACGGTCGTCATGGTCATGTTTATACCAATCATGGCCATTTAAATCTCATGAATGCTCAGTATGAACTAGATGAAAGACCCATCGAAGAAGGCTGTGGCTGCCCGGCCTGTCGTAATCACACAAGAGCTTATATCCATCATTTGATGAAAGCAAAGGAAATGCTGGGTATGCGTCTGTGCGTTCAGCATAACCTCTGGTTTTATAATACCATGATGGAAGAAATCAGAGATGCTCTTGATGAGGGACGTTTTGCTGAATATAAGAAGGAGAAACTTTCCGGATTTCCTGAAAAAGAACGTTGATAGCCAAAAGTGTTCGTAAGCACTGAAAGAAATATAGAACACTTTGGGTTGTCAAAGAAGTTCTTTTAAGGTATCATGTAAAAGATAGTTTTTTAGCTATTATCAACTTCGTGGAGGTATTTTAGAATGAATGCTTTTTTAACTGCAAGTAGTTCAAGTAGCAGTTCACAGAGCGGTGTTGTCATGATTATTTGGATCGCTGCCATGGTGGCCCTGATTTACTTTATGATGATCCGTCCTCAGAGAAAGGAAACCAAGAGAGTTAATGCTATGCTTGCTGATATGGCTGTAGGTGACAGCGTTGTAACAACAAGTGGCTTTTATGGTGTCCTTCTTGACATTACAGATGAAGATGTCATCGTTGAATTCGGCAATAACAAAAACTGCCGTATCCCGATGAAGAAAGCAGCCATTGCTCAGGTAGAAAAAGCTCAGACTGTTGTAACAGCAGCACCGGCTAAAGAAGAGAAGCCGGCAGAAGAGAAGAAGGATTAAGGAAAACCTGATCAGAGAAGGTTCGGATTATCTTTCTGAATGTGCAATGCTGATAGTATTACACGGAAATAGTTTATTCTCAGAGACAGCTGCTGATAACAGGGCTGTCTCTTTTATATCATTAAAAATAAAAAAATGAGAAGGTAATAAAAATGAGTAAACCGGTTAAAATTGCGCTGATTCCCGGTGATGGAATCGGTCCGGAAATCGTTGGTGCAGCAAAAAAAGTACTGGATGCGATTTTCAAAAAATATAACACAGAAGTGGTTTATCAGTCTGTTTTGATGGGCGGTGCATCCATTGATGCTTATGGCGTGCCTCTGACAGAGGAAACTTTAAATATCTGTAAAGCTTCTGATGCGGTTCTTATGGGATCTATTGGCGGTGATGCTGCAACTTCACCCTGGTATAAACTGGAACCTTCTAAAAGACCGGAAGCAGGTCTTCTTGGTATCCGAAAAGGTCTTGGACTTTTTGCTAACTTAAGACCGGCTTATCTTTATCCGGAACTTAAGGATGCCTGCCCGCTTAAAGAAGAAGTGGCCAGTGCCGGCTTCGATGTTATGATGGTTCGTGAGCTGACGGGTGGTCTTTATTTTGGAGAACGCCATACAGATGTGGTAGATGGTTTAAGAACAGCTGTTGATACCTTATCCTATAATGAAGAAGAAATTCGTCGTTCAGCTATTAAGGCTTTTGAAATCGCTCGTAAGAGAAGGGGTCTCGTAACGTTGGTTGACAAGGCAAATGTTCTTGACTCTTCTCGTCTTTGGAGAACGGTAACAACAGAAGTTTCCAAGGATTATCCTGATGTGGAAATGAAGATTATGCTGGTTGACAACTGTGCTATGCAGTTGGTTAAGGATCCGGCGCAGTTCGATGTCGTTCTGACAGAGAATATGTTTGGTGATATTTTATCAGATGAAATGAGTATGATCGCCGGCTCTATCGGTATGCTTCCTTCAGCTTCCCTTAATGAAACGAAATTCGGTCTTTATGAACCCAGCGGCGGCTCAGCTCCGGATATTGCAGGCAAGGGTATTGCCAATCCCATTGCGACAATCCTTTCAGCCGGCATGCTTCTGAAATATAGCCTTGATATGGATGATGCTTTCGATGATATTCAGAATGCCGTTAAGAAGGTTCTTTCAGATGGTTACCGCACCGGTGATATCTGGTCAGAGGGATGCAAGAAGGTCGGTACAGATGAAATGGCTGATCTTATTATCGAACGCTTATAAAGAAGTATTTTAAAATTTTAATATACAGAACCAGATGACCTGTCTCATGATAAATAAAATTTTCAAGGAGACAGCACTGGTTCAAATGCATGAAAAATATTAATTTGGAAAGGGATAAATGTATGAGATCAGATGCTGCAAAAAAAGGACTTCAGCAGGCACCGCACCGTTCACTTTGGAATGCTCTTGGTATGACAAAAGAAGAACTTGAAAAACCGTTGGTAGCTGTTGTCAGCTCCTATAATGAAATTGTTCCGGGACATATGAATCTTGATAAGATTGCCCAGGCTGTAAAACTCGGTATAGCTGAGGCTGGCGGTGTTCCTATTATGATTCCGGCCATTGCCGTTTGCGATGGTATTGCCATGGGCCATTCAGGTATGAAATATTCCTTGGTTACTCGTGATCTTATAGCTGATTCAACGGAAGCTATGATCAATGCCCATCAGTTCGATGCCATGGTTTGTATTCCCAACTGCGATAAAAACGTCCCCGGTCTTCTCATGGCAGCCTGCCGTTTGAACATCCCCACTGTTTTCGTAAGTGGTGGTCCCATGCTTCCGGGAAAAGTTCATGGAAAGAGAACAAGTCTTTCCAGCATTTTCGAAGCTGTTGGTCAGTTTGAAGCCGGCACACTGGATCAGGCTGGTCTTGATGAATATGAAGAGTATGGTTGTCCTACCTGTGGATCCTGTTCCGGTATGTATACGGCAAATTCCATGAACTGTCTGACCGAAGCTGTTGGTATGGGACTTCGCGGAAATGGTACGATTCCGGCTGTTTATTCAGCACGTATTCGTCTGGCAAAGCATGCCGGTATGCAGGTTATGGAAATGTACAGAAAGAACATCCGTCCCCGTGATATTGTTACAGAGAAATCTTTAAGAAATGCTCTGGCTGTAGATATGGCTCTTGGATGCTCCACCAATACCATGCTTCATCTTCCGGCTATCGCTCATGAAATCGGCATGGATTTTGATATGAACCTGGCAAATGAATATTCAGCTAAGACACCGAACCTGTGCCACCTGGCACCAGCCGGCCATACTTACATGGATGAACTGAATGAAGCCGGTGGTATCTATGCCGTTATGAAGGAACTGACAAAGCTGAATCTGCTGGATCTTTCCTGCATGACAGTTACCGGCAAGACAGTTGGTGAAAATATTGCTGACATTGAAAATATGAATCCGGAAGTTATTCGTCCGGTTGAAAATCCCTATACACCTACCGGTGGTCTGGCAGCTCTTTTTGGTAACCTGGCTCCGGAAGGCGGTGTAGTCAAGCAGAGCGCTGTTGTACCGGAAATGCTGGTTCATGAAGGTCCGGCCCGTGTCTTTGAATGTGAAGAAGATGCTATTGCAGCTATTCTTGGAAAGAAGATTAATCCTGGTGATGTGGTTGTTATTCGTTATGAAGGTCCAAAGGGTGGTCCGGGTATGAGAGAAATGCTGAATCCTACATCTGCCATTGCCGGTATGGGACTTGGCTCAACAGTAGCTCTTATTACAGATGGTCGTTTCAGCGGTGCTTCAAGAGGTGCTTCTATTGGTCATGTTTCTCCGGAGGCTGCTGTAGGCGGACCTATTGCTCTGGTTCATGAAGGCGATATTATTTCCATCGATATTCCCAATAAGAAGATCAACCTGAAGGTTGATGATGCTGAACTGGCTAGCCGTCGTGCAGAATGGAAGCCGAGAAAGCCGAAGATCACAACGGGTTATCTTGCCCGCTATGAAGCTATGGTCACATCAGGAAGCCGCGGTGCTGTCCTTGAAATTCCGAAAGCAAAGGAGAACTGATATGCTTTTATCTGGTGCAGAAATCGTTATCGAATGTCTGAAAGAACAGGGCGTTGATACGGTGTTCGGATATCCGGGCGGTGCCATTTGAATATTTATGATGAGCTTTATAAGCACAGC
>CAVDGK010000061.1:0-8715 GCA_963607995.1 Oscillospiraceae bacterium
GAGATGTAACACCTATTGAAGGCGCTGTAACAGATGAAAATGGACAGGCTAAAATTAAAATGGACTCAGACAGTTCAAAAGCTTATCTGACAGCTGTCAGCAGTGATAATAGTTTTGTTCTGCTTAATCCCACAGAAATTGAACTTACGAATAAGGCACAGGTTGTGATAAAAGGCGACAACCGTTGGGAAACAGCAGCAAAAGTTGCAGCGAAATATTATCCGTATGGTGCTGATACGGCCGTCCTTGTAACAGGTACTGATTTCCCGGATGCTCTGGCAGCTAATGCCTTTGCCGGTGCCCTGACACAGGTAGATGAAGGCGACGGAGCGCCTATTCTTCTCAGCCGCAGAACGGATCTCCCGGATGAAATAAAGACACTTCTTACCGATACATGGAAGGGCAGTGTTAAGAAGGTTTATATTGTTGGCGGCGGTTTCAGTGATCAGGTTATCAAAGATCTTGAAGATTGTGGTGTTGAATTTATCAACAAAACATTAACAAGAGGAAATGACCGTTACGAAACAGCAGAACTTATTGTAAAGAAATGTCTTGCTCAAAATCTTGCAACTACCGATTCGGTTATTCTGACAAAGGCAAGTACGCCGGCAGATGCCCTGTCTGTTTCCTCCTGGAGCTTTTCAAAGCACATTCCGGTTCTTTTGGTAAAGGGTGATGGAACCATGACAGATGAAACCAAGAAACTGGTAAGCAAATTTAAAAATGTTATTGTACTTGGTAAATGTACAACTAAATCAGAAGTGACAAAATGCGGCATTGATACCAGCAACATCATTGAACTTGATGGCGAGGATCGTTATCAGACATCTGTTAAAATTAATGAATACTTCCTTGATAAGTATGGAACTTCTGATACCTTTACATTCTCATTGGCAGCTGGCGAAGACAAGAATTTCCCGGATGCCCTTGTAGTCGGTATAGCAGGCAGCTACGCACCGGTTTTGCTTGTTAACGAAAATTACGAAGCGCCTTTTGACTATGTGAAAGCACAGATTGAATCCCGTAATCTGGATGGCGTTTTCCTGATCGGTGCAGTAGCCCGTGATGGTATTACCAAGAAGATAACGGAAGTAACAGGAATCAAATCTATTGTTCCACTTGAAGACTTTTTGGATACAAGCGTAGAAATTCCGCTGACATAATCGTCGGGTTTAGACTTGGTGGTTACGCAGATACAACAAAGCGGCAGGAGATGTAATCTTCTGCCGCTTTGCTATTAAAACTAAATACACATTTTAAAATAAAGAAAAAGCAGAACAGGGGATTTCCATACTTGTCCTGCTTCTTTAATTTTTTTGAGATGTTTCATTTCTGCGCGAATTTCTTAAGATAGATAACGTAAAATACCAGGGAAGCAACAGCTCCGATGAGGCCGATCATGGCAGCCATGGTCCAGTATTTGGAACCAATGATAATGGCAATCTCACAAAGAAGGAGGAAGATGAAGAGAACGAAAGTTGCCTTCTTTTCTTTCTCCGGATCGTAAGGCGAAGGTCCTGCATTTTTTCCACGGACAAAGCTCATAAATTCATCGGCACGGCCGATCAGGAACATGACAATGCCGACGCATAAAAAGATAATGATCAGCACATCAAACATAATCATAAAAGAATCTGACATAACATTCTCCTTACAAAACGTAAATTTCGAAAACGATTACCTACAACTATACCACAAGGAAACTACTTTCAAAAGCCGGATTTGAAAGAAAAAGACTCCCATGCTAAAATAACGTCAGCATCAAAGGAAAAATAAAGTAAGTTAAATACCTACAGTAAGATATCTTGCCTGGAACAGGATAGAATAGGAAAATCAGAAACAGTTCCCAAAGGACAGGCAAAAATAGAAAAGAAAGATAGTCAATGGAAGATAAAAAAATAGCACTTTTAATTGATTCAGATAATATTTCTTATAAATATTTAAGCGGCATTCTGGAAGAACTTTCCCAGTATGGCGTCACCACTTATCGCCGTATTTATGGGGATTTCACATCTCCGACCCATGCTCACTGGAATGAAAAGCTTCTGCAGTATTCCATTATTCCCATGCAGCAGTTCTCCAATACTACCGGAAAAAATGCCACGGATTCGGCATTGATCATCGATGCTATGGATCTTTTGTATAATGGCAATGTGGACATTTTCTGCATTGTTTCATCGGACAGCGATTTTACCCGTTTGGCGGTGCGCCTTCGTGAATCCGGCCGTAAGGTTATCGGTATGGGAGAGAAGAAGACACCGGAATCCTTCCGTGCTGCCTGCACGATCTTTACGGAACTTGAAAATCTCCTTGAAAATGAAGCGGCTGACAGCGGCATGACCAAGGAAGCCATCGTCAGCACTATTATTAACATCATTACCCAGAATGATAATAAGGGCAAGGTAACCGGAAATGGTGAGATTGGCAGCAAGCTGCAGAATAAATATCCCGATTTCGATATCAGGACCTTTGGCTACAGCCAGCTTTCTAAATTCCTGAATGATATTGACGGTATTGAAGTGGCTAAGGATGGTATGAGTGTGCGGCTGAAAGGCAACAAAAATGCCGATACCATCGAAGATGAAATCGTGGGTATTGTGCGGTCTCATGGAAATAAACCCATGGCCATGTCTACGTTGGGACAGGAAATCCGGAAGAGACATAAAGACTTTAATGTAAAGCTCTATGGATACAGCCAGCTGTATAAATTTATTGAAACCATTCCAGAACTGATGGTAATAAAGGAAAAGACAGACCGTAAGGTAATTCTGCGGAAAAATAAATAGGCAAAATGTCGGAAAATTGATTTTTTACGTATAAAAAACTGTACACTTTACATGACTATTGACATATATCTATGCCTTACTATAATGGATTTTAGACGCAAGTCCACAATTGAACAGGGTTCTTCGGGGTTGGGTGTAATTCCCTACCGGCGGTGATTCAGAAATGATAAGTCCGCGAGCCGTAAGGCATGAACCGGTGACACACAGGTGAATTCCGGTACCGACAGTACAGTCTGGATGAAAGAAGAGCAACATACATGATGCCCCGAATCTTAGGATCCGGAGCTTTTTTGTAGTATTGGAAAACATGTTCCTACACGATAAGATTCTCCATGGATCAGACAATCGATATGGAAATATAGAAGACGCCGGTTAAATTTTTATTTTCATATAAAATGTCATCTTTTAAGATTATGGCATCACAATCGATGAACTCCTGTCTAATATTACTTTGGCTTATTGAGCCATCATTCAGAAAAGGAGTAAAACTATGGAAAACACAGCAACAGTCAAATCTAAGAAAGCCAGAAAAATAGACACAACCCATTTTGTTGCACAAGTCGGCATGCTTGGCGCCATTGCAGCGATACTTATGTTTTTTGAGATTCCGCTACCTTTTATCGCTCCGTCTTTTTATAAAATGGATTTCAGTGAAGTTCCTGTGCTGATTGGTACCTTTGCATTGGGTCCGATAGGCGGCTTCTTCATTGAAGTTATAAAAATTCTTGTGCATCTTGCTATTAAGGGGACATCAACCGCTTTTATCGGTGAACTGGGTAATCTGGTTGTCGGTGCCGCTCTTTTCCTGCCGGCAGGTATTCTCTATAAGATAAAGAAAACCCGTAAGTGTGCTTTGATTGGTATGATCGTCGGTACCGCATGCATGGTTTTGGTTGGCTCATTCTTCAATGCATATGTTCTGCTTCCGCTTTATGCCAAGGCTTTTGGCGGTATGGAAGCCATCATTGCAGCAGGTACGGCAGTCCATGCATCTGTCACATCAGTGGCCGGTTTTGTTGGTCTCTGCGTGGCACCTTTTAACCTGGTTAAAGGTATCATTACCTCGATCATTACCTGTATTTTGTATAAGAGAGTTAGCATTGTGATTAAGAGAAGACTCTAAGCTGCAATAGGAAAATATCCTAATTTAAATCTTCCTGCACCGGATGGAAATACATCGGTGTTTTGAATTTTTGAACCTGATATCACAAAATGGTAGGATAAAAAAGGTTGCTTTCGAACAGAAAATGACGGATTATGTAGTCATCTGTTCGCAAGGCAACCTTTTTTAATCACAAATTCAGAACAATGGAATAATGAAGCAGCCTGGATTCTATTATCATAGGCGGAAAGCGAATACCTTACTTTTAAACTTGTTGGAGTTATTTTTATGGGTCAGATTACAAAAATTACAAAAGAAACTGATAATAAATTTGTCAACCTCTATTCACTGGATACCATCAAAAAAACGGGAGAACCAAGTCGCTACTTTGTTTCTTCCAGGGCAACGACTGAGGCAGACCTGAAGATTCGTACGCGGGATGACCGCCCGGATGGTGTTATGATGGTGATGCTTTACGGTGATGAAAATAAAGCCGATAAGATGGTACTGATCCGTCAGTATCGTTTCCCTATCGATACTTTCATTTATGAATTGCCCGCTGGACTGGTGGAAAAGGGAGAAGATTACCGTGAAGCGGCCGTGCGGGAAACCAAGGAAGAAACCGGTTTTGACTTAAGGCTCCTTGATGTTGATCCTTCTTACGAAAAAGCTTTTTACATGACTGTTGGTATGACGGATGAATGCGTCAGCCTTGTTTACGGCTATGCCTCCGGCGATGTGAAAGACCAGATGCTGGAGTCCGGCGAAGAAATTGAGGTTGTACTGGCTGACAGGGAGGAAGCAAAACGCATCCTTAAAGAAGAAAAATTATCCATGCCGGCAGCCCTGGCCATTATGCATTTCATTGCATCGGATAAGCCTTTTGACTTTTTAAACAGGTAAAATAGGTTTTGTAAAAACCCGAGAGCACATAGTACTGCTTTTATATGAGTACGTAGGTAGAGTAAAGTGTGTAAAGCTGCGATCTATTTTTACAGCTAACCTTAAAAAGTAAAACTCTCTAGCGGAAATGCACACCACATCCGTTTCATTGACATCTTAAAGGGGCTGCTTTATACTTTTTTTCGTGTTGATTTTTTTGTAAACAATAAAGATGCGTGTAAATATCCCTGATACAGGGCGAGGAAACACATGGATTCCCAAATTCTTTTATTCGGGATACATCTTACATATGAAAGGAAGCTTAGAAAAATGAGCTGGACTGATAATATCAGAAGCTGCGAACCCTATACACCGGGAGAACAGCCAAAAGATAAGGATATGGTCAAATTAAATACTAATGAAAATCCTTATCCTCCGTCACCGAAGGTTTTGGAAGCCCTTCAAAGTGCAAACTATAATGACTTAAGACTCTATCCGGATCCCACCATCGGTTCTTTGGTGAAAGCCCTGTCAGATCGTTATGGCGTCAAAGAATCCCAGGTTTTTGTGGGTGTGGGTTCAGATGATGTGCTGGCCATGCTTTTTATGACCTGTTTTAACAGCGAAAAGCCCATTCTTTTCCCGGATATCACTTACAGCTTCTATGATGTATGGGCTGAGGTTTTGAAGATTCCTTATAAAAAAATACCTTTGGATGAAAACTTCCACATTCAGCCAAAAGATTATCATCAGGAAAATGGCGGTGTGGTATTCCCGAACCCCAATGCTCCCACAGGTGTTCTTATGGGGCTGGATGCCGTGGAAGATATTATCCGAGCTAATCCGGACAGCGTGGTTATCGTGGATGAGGCCTACGTTGATTTCGGTGGTGTCAGTGCCCTGCCTCTTATTGAAAAATATGAAAATCTGGTGGTGGTTCAGACTTTCTCCAAGTCCAGAAGCATGGCAGGTCTTCGCATTGGATACTGTTTCGGCAGTGAAAAGCTGATCAAATATTTAAATGATGTTAAATATAGTTTCAACTCTTATACGCTGAATCGTCCGGCTATTGAACTGGGCTGTGCATCCCTTGCAGACGAGGCATATTTCAAAGAGTGCTGCGGCAAGGTTATGGCTACCAGAGTAAGAGCTGAAGAACGCTTTAAGGAGCTGGGCTTTACCTTTGAGTCTTCTTCATCGAATTTTATCTTTGTCAGCCATAAGGAAAAGCCGGCAAAGGAGATTTTTACAAAGCTGAGAGAACGTCATATTTATGTCCGCTGGTTTGACAAGCCAAGGATTGATAATTATCTGAGAGTTACCATCGGAACGGATGAAGAGATGGATAAGCTTTTCACAGCACTTAAAGAAATTATTGAGTAAGAAATTCTAATATTTACGCCTTGGACTTTTGCACTCCTGCACGGTAAGACACGCTTCCGCGACCCTCGTCGAGCAGCGGTACTAAATTCACCGTTCGCATAAATGCTCCGGTTCACTAAGAACCGGCCTCCTCGAGGGTCTTCCTTAGCAGGGGTGCAATGTCCTTGGACTACTTACCAGAAACGAACATGAAAGGATTTACATATGAACTTTGCTACATGGTTTTCAACCCACTTAAGTTTTCTGCCGCCGCAGCTGGCAGTAACATTGGTATCCATGCTTCCCATCGTAGAACTTCGGGGTGGTATTCCCCTTGCCCGCCTGCTGCAGCTGCCACTGTCCCAGGCTATTATATTTTCCGTTATCGGCAACCTGATCCCCATTCCCTTTATTCTTCTCTTTATAAAGAAGATTTTTAACTGGCTTCGCCCAAGCAAACACTTCGGCAAGCTGGTAACGAAGCTGGAAACACGGGCACAGAATAAATCCGGCAGTGTAAAGAAAGCTGAATTCTGGGGACTTATGTTCTTTGTTGGTGTTCCCCTTCCGGGAACCGGCGGATGGACAGGCTCCCTTATCGCTGCTCTTCTTGAAATCGACCTCAAGAAGGCTGTACTTGCGATTCTTTGCGGTCTGGCTATGGCAGCGACCATTATGAGCCTTATTGCTTACGGTATCTTTGGCTAAATGGAAAGTGAAAGTCAGCTAAATATTCTGCAGTGTCAAAATACATTAAATCTATGGAATGTGGATTGAAACAACTCTAAAAGAGAGGTAAAAATATGGAAAATCAGGTACGCCATCTTGGCGTCATTATGGACGGCAATCGCCGCTGGGCAAAGAAGCATATGTTTACTTCTGTTATGAAGGGCCATGAAAAAGGCGTTGATGCCTTTATCGATACATGCAAATGGTGTCAGGAAGCGGGTATTTCTTATCTGACAGTTTACGCATTTTCAACGGAAAACTGGAAACGTTCCCAGGAGGAGGTATCCAGTCTTTTCAAGCTTATGAGCCGTTTTTTTGTTAACGAGGTTCAGACCTGTATTGACAGGGACATCCGCATGGTTATCGTGGGAGACAAGAGCCGTTTAAGCCCTGAAGATCAGGAAACTGTTCGAAAGACGGAAGAGATGACAGCTCACTGCAAGAATCTCATTGTACAGGTAGCCATCAGCTATGGCGGCCGGGATGAAATCCTTAGAGCTATTAAGAATTATGTAGAAGATGTTCAGGCCGGTAAAGAAAAAATAGAAGACCTGAGTGAAGAGGTTTTTGAAAATTATCTTGATACAAAAGAGGTGCCGGATATGGACCTGGTGATTCGTACCGGAGGCAATCGCCGTCTTTCCAATTTCTTCCCCTGGCAGACTACCTATGCAGAAATCTGGTTTACCGATGTTCTGTGGCCGGATTTCTCCCAGAAAGATTTGCAGGAAGCCCTTGATTATTACAAGGCAATCCAGATCAACAAAGGAAAATAGGTTATAAAAACGCAAGAGCAAGTAGCGGAGTGGATTGCGAATATCCTTTGCAATTACCCGGTAAAATCCGCCATGCATTCAAAAGGTGGAAATAAAGGCTAATCTTACATAATCGTAAAAATGCAGTACAGAGCAACAAAGGAAGGAGAGAATACCATGAAAGCATTCTCGACATTCTATGAAGATAATGTTCCCCGTCTTCGCAGGAAGATGGAGGCATTTAATTTAAAGCTGAATCAGGAGTCAGAAGCTATCCTAAAAGCTTTCTACCATAATATGGCAGATCTGAATGAGGGGGGCAAATACCTTCGGGGCCTTCTGGTCAATCTGGGCTATCGCCTTTCCGGCAATGAAGACTGTGAGGTGAGTGATGCAGCTGCCCTTGCCTTTGAAATTTTCCAGACAGGGGTGCTTATTCATGATGATGTCATTGACCGGGCCCGTTCAAGACGAGGCAAGAAAACCCTGACGGTTCGTTATGAAGAGTCACTTAAGGAAAGACACATTACGCCGCCGGCGGAAGGCGATGCCATCGATCATTTAACGGAAAGCGTTGCCATCTGCTGTGGAGATTATCTTATTACGGCAGCCAGCAGTCTTCTGTCCGAAGAGTATGCTTCTCATAAGGAGGGCATGGCTGTTATCCGGGAGTTTGAACATATTATCCTGGATACCATAAGGGGTGAACTTTTGGATGTTGTTCTTCCCTGCGAAATTCAGGATGAAAAATGCAATAAAGAAGCGGATCTTCTGATTAAATCCGTTTATGATATCTATCATTTAAAGACTTCACGTTATTCTGTGGTGGGGCCTCTTCGACTTGGTATGCTGCTTGGGGGCATGGAGCAGAAAAAAATCGATGCCGTAGATGCGATGGCAGATGAGCTTGGCATTGCCTTCCAGATTAAAGATGACATTCTCGGAATTTATGGAGATGCCAAGAAGACCGGAAAGGATACCGGGTCGGACATTTCCGAATACAAACAGACCCTGCTTTATGCTTATGTCAAAACCCGTATGCCGGAAAGAATGCCGGAGCTGGATGTTATTTACGGAAAGTCCAATCTGACAGCAGAAG
>CAVDGK010000062.1:0-8608 GCA_963607995.1 Oscillospiraceae bacterium
TCCTCTATCTTCGCCACAGTTTCTTCACAGGATTTCTCCCATCTGTTTTCTTTAAGTCTTACCAGATAATCACGGATAACAGCCGCAATCTTATTTCTCATAGCAAAGATGACCGCAAGATTCATGAGGGCCAGAACGCCAAAGAAGAAATCAAAAAGATTCCAGATCGTGCTCAGCGCCCCGACAGAACCAACGATGGCCATAACACAGCAGATGATGCGGTAAGGTCTTTTGGCCTTGCCGATATTTAAGGCTTCCAGACCAACTTCACCATAGTAGACATTGACAACGGCAGTGGTGAAGGCAAAGAAGGCTGTGATGATGGTAATAAAAATGGCACCGAACTGAGTATTGCCAAAGGCGATGCCGAAAGCTTCTGCGGTAAGAGCGGCATTTGTTGAACCATTTTGCCAGGCACCTGAACAGATAACCACGAGACCGGTCATGGTGCAGACGACCATGGTATCGATGAAGACTTCGACGATGCCCCACAGGGCCTGTTTAACCGGATGATCCACAGTAGCGGACGAATGGGCTAAAGGAGCTGTACCGGTACCGGCTTCATTGGAATAAACACCTCGGGAAAGGCCGCAGCGGATGGCAATGATCGTTGTGCTTCCGGCAAAACCGCCGGCAGCGGCGGAACCGGTGAAGGCATCATGGAAAATCATGCCGAAAGCCGGCAGGATATTGGGAGCGAAACGAATCAGGGCGCCAATGGAAACCACTACATAGGCAAGGGCCATAAGGGGAACCACAAGTTCAGCAAAGCGACTGATGGATTTCAGACCGCCGATGAGTACCAGTCCCATGAGAGCGGCTGTAATGATGCCGATAATAAGAGGATTGACATCCCAGGTGCCGGTAACGGAACTGGTAAGGGCATTGCACTGTACGGCAGGGGACAGAGCCATGGTACAGATAAGGAGAATAGCCCAGATGACACTCAGCCAGGTCCAATGCTTGCCAAGACCGCGCTTAACATACCAGAAGAATCCACCGAAATATTCATTGGAATCTTTCTTTTTGACACGATAGGTAAGGGCGAGAGCAATTTCGGAAAACTTAACCACAAGTCCCAGAAGCGCAATGCACCACATCCAGAAAATGGCACCCACGCCGCCGGTGGCGATGGCCACGGAGACTCCGGCGATATTGCCTACACCCAGAGTTGAAGCCAAGGCAGTACAGGAAGCCTGGAAGGGGGAAACGGCTCCGTCTCCTGCATTCTTGTCAAATATCTTGCCAAGGGTATTTTTCACGCAATGGCCAAATTTCCGGAATTGAAAAAATCCGAACCGAATCGAAAGATATAAAGCAATGCTGGCAGATATAATGAGCATCGGCCAGCCCCAGATCCATGTGGTAAAAGCCATGATGGCATGATAGATTCCCTTGATAATAAACATAAGTTTCCTCTCTACCTCTCAATTTGATATATTCAATCAAAGCCCAAGCACGTTGCCTGATTAGCTCCAAATCCGGA
Source organism: Oscillospiraceae bacterium (assembly GCA_963607995.1). Classification (GTDB taxonomy): domain Bacteria; phylum Bacillota; class Clostridia; order Lachnospirales; family Lachnospiraceae; genus Chordicoccus. Next base: position 1,487 of record CAVDGK010000062.1, read on the forward strand.
TTTCAAAAGTAACGATCATGAAATGAATTACGGATATTACTTTGCGAGGTTTGGTCTATAATCTGCCTTCCGACAAACAATCATTTCGATTTTTCATAAACATCCCATGGAATTATACTATGCCAAGAAGAAAATGCAGGCATTTTTACAAGAATTCAGCAGATATGAATGAGCAGAATAAAAATATTGTTCTGAAGATTATCAGACAGGGCGATCTTAGGGATGTTTTTTCGTATGCAAAATCTCCTTGTCTTGGAAACATCCTATATTCTGATATAATAAAAATAAACTTTTCGCTTCCAGATAACTTGTTATGAAAATTGGAGTATACCCATGCAGCTTAGTCTCCTCCTCATGAAGGAAATCGCCCAGCTTTTTGCCATGCTCATTATGGGCTACATTTTGGTAAAAGCCGGCCTCATCAAGAATAATGAATCCAAGAGTATTTCAGTTATATCAGTTTACCTTGTTATGCCCTGCGTTATCATCAATGCTTTCCAGGTGGAGGCCACGCCGGAGGTGCAGCAGGGTCTCATTTGGGCCTTTATTGCGGCAGGAGCTGCACACGTGATTTTCCTGGTGGCCAATATGATTTTCCGTCCTATTTTCAAACTGGATGTCATCGAACGGGCTTCCCTCATCTACCCCAACGCAGCCATGCTGGTGATTCCGCTGGTGAAAAATCTTTTGGGGCAGCAATATGTCATTTACTCCAGTGCTTTCGTCATCATTCAGACCATTCTTTTATGGACCCAGTGCAAAAATATGCTCTGCGGCGAGGAGAAAATTGAGTGGAAGAAAGTTCTTCTTAACATTAATATCATTTCCATTATCATTGGCCTTCTTCTCTTTGTTTTGAAAATAGAACTGCCGGAGCCGGTGGTGAGTGTCATGTCCAGCATGAGCGATATGGTGGGCCCTTTGGGAATGCTTCTGGCTGGCATGGTCATCGCGGAAGCCCCCCTGTCTGCTGTATTTGGGAAGAAGAGAAATTATTTGACGGTGGTGCTGCGCCTTTTCGTTTATCCGGTGCTGGCTCTCCTTGTTTTGAAAATAATTCTTCCCTTTGTCACTCTTGAGGACAGCAAAAATATTCTCCTGACAGTTTATTTAGCCTGCATTACACCGGCCTGTGCCACTATTACTACCATGGCTCAGCTTTATGATCGGGATGCACCCCATGCCAGTGCCATTTACGTTCTCACCACAACTCTGGCTATCATCACCATGCCGATTATGACCAGTCTCTTTCTTACTGTGATGGGGATGTAGAAGGTGAAAAACAAGAATTCATGATAATAGAATATTTTTGAAGCGTGAACACTATGACATTGTGATGATCAAGTAGCGGGCGGCTGCGAATATCTTTGAAAATCATGTAATGTCTTGCAATGTCATGCAATGTTCATTGTAATGTTATGGAAAATTAAGCACTTAAAAGCACTGAAAATTAAAATCGCAAAACCCGAAAAATCCTTATATTCTGCGGGTTTGCAATGTTGCTGTAATGTTAAACAATGTTCGTGTAATGTTGAACAATGTCTGCTATATTTTTCATAGAAACATCTACGGAGGTTGCTATGAAAATAAGAGGATTATATCCTGAAGTTATTACAGAAAATAAGAACTATGAATATAAAGCAACATTAAATCCTGAAAATGGAGGGCCCGAAATCGGTAAAAGAGCTACAGGAAAAAATGCAATATAATAATAGAGGTAAATTCTTAAAAGAAGTTATTAATCCTTTGATTGAAAGAGGGAAAATATACCGGGATGGCAAGTCTAAATCGCCGTTGGCACTCATTAAACTAAAGTCTTAAAAAGTCAAAAAATCAGAAAAGACCATAAGTTTTATGGTGGTTTTCTGATTTTTTTGTGGAATAATTTACACATCACTGGATACATGCACCGTATCCAGTACCATATAGGTGAAAGTTCCCATGGCCAGCATTTTCTTATCCTGATCGAAAACCTTCGCTTCGACAACAAGGGTTCGTTTTCCTCTTTTTACCACATGGGCTTCGCAACTGATGGAGGTGGTATCGATTCCGGCATTTAAGAAATGCATATCGGAATTCATGGTTGTAGCACCTTTTCCATAGGACATGGAAGCCACACCGGCCGTGGTGTCGGCAATGGTATAAAGGCAGCCGCCATGAATGGAACCGATGGGATTTGCATGTCGTGCACGAACTTTCATAACGGATCGGGCATATCCTTCAGAGGCCTCTTCCAGAAACATGCCATTTTCGCTGCCAAAAATATTTCTTTTATTAATTTCATCAATCATTAACTGATAATTCATTTCCAACCTCTTTTATCATATAACGTAAGCGTTATCGCTTCATAAGCATTCATACGTAACATTATAATGTATACCTTGTATCTTCTGCAATTCAATGTCTGAAAAATATGTGTTGACATAATTTTGTTTTGCCTTATCTTGCCCCGTGTATACATTGCGATTATAATGTTTATGACTGTGCCGAGTTGGATAAAACGGCTTTCTGTCAAGGTGTATATTCATGCGGATAAGCATTTTTCTAGGCAGGCACTTAATAGTTACAATATTCTAAATCTCGAGGTAATACATGGCAACGTATAAGGGTCTTACGGATCAGGAAGTTCAGGAGAGAGTATCCAAAGGACAGGTGAATGTGGCTTCTAAAGAAAAGCAGCGCACCACTAAGGGCATCATTCTTTCCCATACTTTGACTTATTTCAACTTTATCAACATCTTTTTGGGTGTGGTGGTTTTAATGACCGGCAACCCGAAAAATGCTCTCTTTCTTGGCGTAATCATTTGTAACTCCCTGATCGGTATCGTTCAGGAGCTGAGTGTCAAGAAGCAGATTGATAAGCTATCGGTGCTGACAGCCTCCCATTGCTATGTGATTCGAAATGGTAAGAAGACTCAGATTCCGGTAGAGGAAATCGTAGTGGATGACCTGGTTCTCCTCTATCCCGGCGACCAGCTGGTAACGGATGGATCCGTCATTGAATCCGCCGGTCTTGAAATGAATGAATCCATGCTGACGGGCGAATCTGTTCCAATTCGGAAAAATGAAGGGGACTCTCTACTTTCAGGTAGTTTCGTTTCTGCCGGTACAGGTATCCAGAGAGTTGAAAAGGTTGGCAGCGAATGCTATGCCGCCAATATTGTTGCCAAGGCTAAGAATAAAAAGAGAGCCTCTTCGGAAATGCAGACCATTATTGGCCGTATTATCAAAGTAATTTCCGTAGCCATTATTCCTATCGGTATTCTTCTTTATCTGAGTCAGAGAGCCATTAATTTGGAAGATTCGGCCAATGCCGTTCTTCGTACCGTTTCCGGTATCATGAGTATGATTCCGGAAGGTCTGGTTCTTTTGACATCCATTTCTTTCATCCTTGGTGTTGGTCGTTTGGCTTCCAAGCGGGCTCTGGTTCAGGAAATGGAATCCATCGAAGCTCTGGCCCGGGTTACGGTGCTGTGTACGGATAAAACCGGTACCATTACCAGCGGTCGACTTAAAGTTGAAAAACTTATTACCTATGAAAAGACAGATGTGAACACGGTCAATCGTCTCATGAAGGAGATCAATGCTGCCTTCTCAGATACCAATGCGACTCAGGATGCTCTCCTTCGGCATTTCGGCCAGGAAACATCTTTAACGGCTACGAAGCTTGTTCCATTTTCATCAGCCAGAAAATACCGGGCTGTTGAATTTAAGGAAGAGGGCGGTTTCGTTCTGGGCGCTCCGGAATTTCTTCTTCAGGCCGGTGATCTCTTCCTTAAGAAACTGGAAGGGGCTTCCGATGAAGGCCTTCGTGTCCTGCTTTTAGGCCGCACCTCATCCATTTCCGAGGAAAGCGGCGAAGTAGGAGCTGTGACACCTTTGTGTGCCATCCTTCTTTCCGATGAAGTTAAGGAAAATACAGAAGAGACCTTTAAATATTTTGCCAAGAATAAAGTGGCCATTAAGGTTATTTCCGGTGATAATCCCCGCACCGTTTCGGCTGTTGCCGTTAAGGCCGGTGTGGAAAATGCAGACAAGTGGGTGGATGCCACCACATTGCCGGATGATCTGGAAGAGCTTAAAAAGGTTATTTCTAATTATACGGTTTTCGGTCGTGTAAAGCCGGAGCAGAAGCAGCTTTTCGTAAAGGCATGGCAGGCCAATGGCGAAAATGTGGCTATGGTGGGCGATGGTGTCAACGACGTTTTGGCTATCAAGGATGCAGACTGCGGTATTGCCATGGCGAATGGAGCCGAGGCAGCCAAGCAGGCAGCTCACATCGTTCTTCTGGATTCTGACTTTGCTGCCATGCCCAATATTGTGGAAGAGGGCCGCAGCATTATTTCCAATATTGAACGAGTCAGCTCTCTGTATCTGACCAAGACGATTTATTCCACGGTGCTGTGCATTCTGATGATTATTCTTAAAAATAATTATCCTTTCACCACGCTGCAGATTGGTCTTATCAATATTACCTGCATCGGTATGCCAAGTTTCCTTCTGACGCTGGAGCACAAGAAGCAGAATGTCAGCAGCGGTTTCCTGGTTCATGTTTTGAAATATGCGGTACCAGGGGCTTTAACTATGATTGCTTCGATCATGCTGATTCAGCTGATGGATTTCGTTTTCAAATGGAATACAAATGTGTATTCAACGTTTACTCTGACGATTGGCGGTATCGTAGGACTTTTGGTGGTGATCCGGGTTCTTTATCCCTTTAATAAGTGGCATAATCTGATACTGGCTTTGTGCATTGCGGTGTTTATGCTTGGTATTATTTTCCTGCCGGATTTCTATGATATTCATAATCTGATGATGTGGTGGTCATTGCTTTTGATTCCGCTGGCAGCGCTGGCGATCTGGATGATCAGTATTTTCTCAAGGATGATGGGCTTCCTTGTGGAATGGTTTCCGAGGAAGAAGGAAAAGATTAGGGCTGTTTTTAAGGATTGATTTGCTCTGTATATTAAATACGATTCTTAAAAACAGTTATGATTATAAGGAGAATAGGGGGTATGGTGATGCTAGTTGCGAAGGCAATTGAAAAGATGATTGATTTCTATGAGGGAAATCTGCGGGATGTTGAGCATTTTATGAAGGTGTGGGGATATGCTCGGACTATCGGTGAGCTGGAAGGTCTGGATGCAAAGACTCAGGAGATTTTGGAGCTTGCTGCGGTGGTGCATGATATTGCCTGTCCGCTGTGCCGCGTAAAATATGGTAATACAAATGGCAGCAATCAGGAGAAGGAGAGCGATCCGCTGGTGCGGGAGTTCTTCAAAGATATGCCGGTTGCAGCCTCCGATGTTGATCGGATTTCTTTCATGGTTTGTCACCATCACACCTATACGGACGTGGATGGGATTGATTACCGGATTCTTCTGGAAGCGGATTTTCTGGTGAATGCCTGCGAGAGTCAGTATTCCCGTTCAGCTATTGAAGCTGCAAGGGAGAATTTCTATCGGACAAAGGCCGGTACAAAGCTTCTTGACAGTATGTATTTAAGATAAAAAAAGACGACACGATATTCCATTGCGAATGCCGTGTCGTTTTTTTTATAAAATTTCAAGAGAACCCAACTATCCTTGAGTGATGCAGTAACTCTTAAAATTGGTGCTGGGTGGGACCTGATTTCTGGTTAGTGCGAAGCACAAATTTATATGAGCAAGCAGCGGATTGTGAATACTATTGATTTAAGCCGAATGTTCCATATCATCTTTATCTGTCATGAGATATTTCCGGATGGCAAAGAGGATGGCGATGGCCACAACACCGATCAGGGTCTGGAGCGGCTCTAAGTGTTCCACTACCATTTGTCTGGCGGTGGCAAAGAGGAGAACTTCCACCACAGTCTGGGCTGAATGGCGGCAGAGCATTTTGACGAACTCAACACCCACAACCAGCGACAGGGCATGGGAAAGAAATTCCGTGAAGAAGTCCATATTCATGTCGGAGAAGTTTGTTTCTGTCAGGGAGATGAGAAGTCTTACACCTACGAAAGCAATAACAACTAAAATAATGATGGATAGGGCAATTTCTGCATAACGTGCGATGGTATAAATCCATCCATTGAAATGTTTGCGTATCTGGTGGTTCATTTCTTTTTTCATGATATTCTCCTGATTAGTACTAAGATTTTCATATTTGGCATATCTATTAAATAATGTGCTCGTTAATCTTCTTCAAGGATAACATAGATTCCATATATAGCCTATATCTAAGAAGGTTTTGCCAGGAAAAAGTGGCTATTGTTTAAAAATTTACGAGAACTGCAAGGGGAAGAGATTTGCAGAGAGTGTGTCAACTGAACGATAAAAAATATCGGGATAGGAATAAAGAATCTAATGAGGGAGAATAAAAGTGTATTTTAACGTGCCGTGAGCAATAAATCACCCTCCTCTATGGGTGATGGGATGCATTACGATACATACAGCTTTTTTTGTTTTTTTGTTATCTGAAAAATGCGGTTTCTTGTATGAAAATAACCCCTCTGCTATACTTAATAGCGGGTTTTTGGCATTTCAGATATTCGTGCGCAGAAACAAAAATACTTTAATAAAATGGAGTTTTTAATATGTATATTATCGCAGGCCTGGGTAACCCGGGAAAACAATATGAAGGAACCCGTCACAATATGGGTTTTGAAGTAATCGACAAACTGGCAGAAAAATATAATATCAATGTCCGTATGATTAAAAGCAAAGCTTTAACAGGCAGCGGCATTATAAATGGTGAAAAGGTCCTTCTGGTAAAACCTCAGACATTTATGAATTTAAGCGGTACTTCACTGTGTGAGCTTGTTAATTTCTACAAAATAGATCCAACTAAAGAACTTATCGTCATCAGTGATGATATAGAACTGGATCCCGGACGTCTTCGCATCCGCAAAGGCGGTTCGGCCGGTGGCCACAATGGCTTAAAAGATATCATTGCCCGGGTTGGAACTCAGGATTTTCCACGTATTCGCGTAGGCGTGGGCAAAAAGCCATCCGGCTGGGATCTGGCAGACTTTGTCATGAGCCATCCGGACAAAAAAGACCGCTCTTATATCGATGAAGCCCAGAATGCTGCGGCAGAGGCTGTGGTTCTTACGATGGAAATGGGAGCCGAGGGGGCTATGAA
>CAVDGK010000063.1:0-8601 GCA_963607995.1 Oscillospiraceae bacterium
CTGTTGCTCCCCATACGCAGGCACCGATCAAAAAAATAATAACTGCCAGAAGAATAGCCCAGATGCCGGGAGTCGTAACATGGAGGTAATAGTCCAATTTTTCCGGTGAGTTGATATAGTCTTCACTTTTTTTTCGGAACAAAGAACGTTTTTTTTCTTCAGCCATCTCTCTTTTCCTTATCTAAGATCAGATGTTACCAAGTTTCCCTTTAAGTTCTGTAAGGGCTTTTTTGTGAAGGATCTTGATATTAGCATAGGACATGCCCATGCGGAAAGCACATTCTTTGAGTGACATGTTCTGATAATAATGAAGGATGATAATATCCCGCAGTCTTTCGGGGATACTAACCAGCGCATCAGCCAGTTCATTTAATTCATCCTCTTTAATTAACGCAAAATCAAGCGGTGCACTGTCCACTAATGCTTCGGGCAGTGCGCCACTTTCTCCATTTTCTGACGGAATCTCGGAATATACTTTTCTGGTTCGGTAATAATCAAGAACCGTATTATTTGCAATTGTGTAGACCCAGGTTGACACGGCAGCCTTTTCAGGATCGAAGCGGTCTATATTAGCCGATATTTTTAAAAACACATCTGACACAATATCTTCTGCTGTCATCTGATCTCCGACCTTTTTTAAGACGAAGTAGCTGACCTTCTTGTAATACTCTGTGTAGATGGACTCTATGCTGACCGCCGCCATTACATGTTTTCTCCGTCGTCAATCATCTTTCCAAGCTCATTACCTTGGGCAAGAAAAGGGTCGCCGGCGGCATTTAACTCTAATTCATCCATGGAGAGTTCCTGACGGCCACTTCCGTAACGGCTCATGGTATCATCAATAACAGACTGTAAACGCTTGTTTCCTGCAAAATGCTGAAGATCAAATAACTGCTGTAAATTAAGACTCATATATACTACTCCTTTTCGATTTTTATTAGTAAGTTGTTGTATCGTATTTTTATTACCTTGTACTTATTTATACGAGCAACTTTTATCAAGGGATAATTTTTTCTTACATCTTTTAACTTATATTTCTTTGAAATTATCCTTGTTTAAAATAATTCTGTTCCTGTATTTTCGATTAATTTATTATAAACCATCCATCCCTTGTGGAGCAAGGTTTTAAGGTCTCCTTTTTCATTCTCATTATACAGCTTACGCGCCCTGAAACCGCAAGTTCATTTGTACTGAATCATTGATCTGTTCTCTTCCTCTTTCGTCATATCATTGATCAAAAAAAATCCGAAACCCTTTTATAAGGATCTCGGATTTTTCAATGGAAGGTGCAGGATTCGAACCTGTGACCTTTCACACGTCAAGCGAATGCTCTCCCAGCTGAGCTAACCTTCCATTTCTTAAGCACGACCCATTATAACAGAGTCGCGCCTGATTGTAAATCAAAAATTTAGCTTCCAAAGTACCAGTTTCCGCCGATCTGGACACGTCCATCTCCGCCACGGCTTCTGAAGTTGATATAACTGTGATTGCGGATTCCATTATTCAGACAATCCGATACAGCCTGTTTCACATAGGATGGTACATTGCCTCCCAGCCGTCTCTGCCAGTATTCACTGGAAGAGATCGACGGTGAATAGCAGAACTGACCGGCAGCTGTCAACTGGCTTAAAGGATCGGTTCCGTGACCGCCATAATTTCGGTCAGCGCGATTCATAGCACAACTGATAACAGCAAGGGCCCCTGTGTAGCTCCGATCATCTTCCTGTGCAACAATAGCCCAGATAAGTTCGAGTTCCGACTGTGAATAATTATACGCATTGGTTGAAGTATTGGTGGTTTCATCTGTGCTCTGCTCTTCGCTCTGACTTGAGGAAGATGTGCTTTGCGCTGCTTCTTTTTCGGCTGTTTCTTTTGCCGTTTTTTCTTCAGCTTCCTTTGCAGCTTTTTCTTCAGCTTCTTTAGCTGCCTTTTCTTCGGCTTCTTTAGCTGCTTTTTCCGCTGCCGCTTTTTCAGCCGCTATACGGGCCTGTTCCTCTTCTTCAGCCTTTTTCTTTGCTTCTTCTTCAGCTTTCAATTTTTCCTGAAGTTCAGAAATAAGATCTGTCTGACTGCTGATCTCATTTTCAAGATCTTCAGCCACTCCTTCCTGCTGAGAAATAAGAGTTTTATAATTTTCTACCTCTGTATTGACTGAATCAGCCAATGTCTGAAGTTCCTGCTGTTTTTCTTCCTGCTGACTTTTTAAATCTTCAAGCTCGGACTCTTCTTCCAGGAGAGCAACTTCTTTTTCTTCCTGTTCACCCTGGGCATTCTGATAGGTCTGAAGACTTTCACGATCATACTGTTCGATCTGCTGAACTTCTTCAACACGGTTTAAAAAATCAGAAAAACTTTTTGATTCCAGAAGGATCTCCAGTTTTGATTGCTGAGAGTTCTCGTACATGTACTTAATACGAACTTTCATGGAATCATACTGATCTTCTACATCTGCACGGGCATTTTGAAGATCTGTCCGTGTCTGCTCAATTTCAGCATTTTTTTCTTCAATCTGGGTGTCCAGTGATTCAAGAGCCGATTCCAGATCACTAAGCTGGGTATTCAGGTCAGCAAGATATGCCTCCAGATCGCTCCTGGCAGACTCAAGAGACGAAATTTCATCTCTCTGGGTTTGCAGCTCGCTTTCCGCCGCTTCCTTTTTCGACTGAGCATCATTTAACTCAGACTGTGTATCCGCCAGGACAGGAGTACATACACCTGCCGTCATCGTCACAGCCAGAAGCCATGCCGCTGCTTTTTTCATGTGCATATAGATACTTTTCCTGCCTTTCGTAACAAATATGTTTTGGATTATAACATATTGTTTACGGAATTGGAAGCTTTTTAACTATTTTTGTAACATTTACGTAACAATCAAGACTAAATAAGACAGTAATGTTCTTTTCAGACATGAACTTCATCTGTTTTTTACGTCAAAGCATTCGCAATCCGCTCCGCTACTTGCTCATATAAGAAATGGTACTGCGTGCCCTGCGAGGTGCCGGGTCCCATCCAGCACCTCGTTCAAGAGCACCCACTCTGATCTCAAACGCAAAAACAGCCCGCACTCCGGCGGACTGTTTCAAAAATCACTGTAAAAAATTCTCTTTAGGCTACGACACTCTTTCCTGTGGAAAGTTCGTAATATTTTCCTTTGAGAGCCAGAAGTTCTTCGTGGGTTCCTCTCTCGATAATGTGTCCATTTTCCATAACCATGATGCAGTCAGAGTTCTGGATTGTTGAAAGACGATGGGCGATAACAAAGGTTGTTCTGCCCTTCATCAGATTATCCATACCATCCTGTACGATCTTCTCTGTACGGGAGTCAATAGAAGATGTAGCTTCATCCAGAATCAGTACCGGCGTATTGGCAATAGCTGCACGTGCAATAGCCAGAAGCTGTCTCTGTCCCTGGGAAAGGTTTGCACCGCCTCCCGTCAGCATGGTGTCATAACCATCCGGCAGACGCTTGATGAAGCCATCGGCATTGGCCAGTTTAGCTGCTGCCTCAATTTCCTCATCCGTGGCATCCAGTTTGCCGAAACGGATATTTTCCTTAACAGTTCCGGTAAAGAGATGTGTATCCTGAAGAACCATACCAAGGGACTGTCTCAAAGAATCTTTCTTGATCTTGTTAATATTGATGCCATCGTACCGGATCTTGCCATCCTGTACGTCATAGAAACGGGTCAGTAGGTTCATAATAGTGGTCTTGCCTGCACCGGTAGAACCAACGAAAGCAATCTTCTGTCCCGGTTTTGCATAAAGCACGATATCGTGAAGAATGGTCTTTTCCGGTGTATAGCCGAAATCTACATGATCCATGACAATATCACCCTGCAGTTCCTTGTAGGTAGTTGTACCATCTGCCTGATGATAATGCTTCCAGGCCCAGAGATTGGTATTTTCCTGAGTCTCGACGATTTTACCATCCTCTTTTTTGGCATGAACAAGGGTGACATAGCCTTCATCCGTTTCCGGTGTCTCATCCATAAGCTTAAAGATACGGTCTGCACCGGCCAAAGCCATGATGATAGAGTTAAACTGCATACTGACCTGGTTAATAGGCATATTGAAACTCTTGTTAAATGTCAGGAAGCTGGCCAAAGCACCCACTGTCAGAGAGAAGCGGCCGCTTAAAGCCATCATACCGCCCATGATAGCACAAAGAACGTAACTAACGTTGCCGATCTGGGCATTGGCGGGCATCATGATATTGGCAAAGCCGTTGGCCTTATTGGCTGCATCAAAAAGTTCATCATTAAGTTCATTAAACTTCTCAATAGCCTCCTCTTCATGGGAGAAGACCTTAACAACCTTTTCACCGGCCATCATTTCTTCAATGTAGCCATTAACTTCACCCAGGCTCTTCTGCTGGCGGATAAAGTTTGTACCCGAAGCCCCTGCCAGTTTGCCGCTGACCAGAAGCATGACGGCTACCATGACCAGTGTCAGAATTGTCAACGGAATACTAAGGATGATCATACTGATCAGGACACTGACAATGGTGATCACACTGTTAAAAATCTGGGGCAGTGACTGGCTGATCATCTGTCTCAAGGTATCTACATCGTTTGTGTAGACGGACATAATGTCGCCTCTTGAGTGGGTATCGAAGTAACTGATAGGCAGACTCTCCATTTTTTCAAAGAGCTGCTTTCTGACTTTAAGCAGTGTGCCCTGTGAAACATAAATCATCAGCTTACTCTGACCAAAGACTGCCAAAACGCCAATGCCATAAAATATGGCTACCTTTACGAGAGCCCCCAAAAGAGGACCGAAATCCGGATTAGCCTGTCCCATAAGAGGTGTAATATAATCATCGATCAGGGACTGAATAAAAAGTGTACCCTGCAGGGATGCCACTACATTAACGATAATGCAGACGATCACGAGAATCATATGAATGGCATAATGTTTGAAGATAATGCCCATGATCCGCTTAAAGATAGCGAAAGGATTTTCCACCTGAACCTTCATTTTCATGCCCTTCGGCGGACGGTTCATACCTCTTGTAGAATTATTTGCCATCAGTCTTCACCTCCATTCTCATCAAAATCACCACCGGCTGACTTCTGAGCCTCATAAACTTCGCGGTAGATTTTATTATTTTTAAGGAGGTTTTCCGGTGTATCAAAACCATTAACGCGGCCTTCATCCATAACGATGACACGGTCTGCACCTTCCACTGTACTAATTCTCTGGGTAATGAGGATCTTGGTGGTGCCTGGAATAAACTTCTTCATACCTTCCCGAATCCGTTTTTCCGTAGCTGTATCGACAGCTGAAGTACTGTCATCCAAAATAAGGATCTTAGGATTTTTAAGCAGAGCGCGGGCGATACAGAGTCTCTGCTTCTGACCACCGGAAACATTAGAACCGCCCTGTTCAATATGGGTATTGTAGCCATCCGGGAACTTCCGGACAAATTCATCGGCGCAGGCAATCTTGCAGGCTTCTATGCACTCTTCTTCCGTGGCATCTTTATTTCCCCAACGGAGATTTTCAAGGATAGAGCCTGAAAAGAGGACATTTTTCTGAAGAACAACGGCTACCATGTCCCTCAGTGTCTTTCTGTCATAGTCCTTAACGTCGATACCACCAACTCTAACGGTTCCCTGTGTGGTGTCATAAAGACGGGAAATCAGGTTGACCAACGAAGACTTGGCCGAACCGGTACTACCGATGACACCGATAACTTCACCGGATTTAATGTGCAGATCAATGTCTTTCAATACCGGAACCTTGCTGTCCTTCTTGTAGCTGAAGTCCACGTCATCAAAATCGATGCTGCCATCCGGCACCTCAAAAATAGGATTTTCCGGCTGTTTCAGTGAGGTTTCCTCGGTGAGAACTTCTGCAATACGGTTAGCCGATGCTGTAGACATGGTGATCATAACGAAGACCATAGCCAGCATCATGAGGCTCATAAGGATATTCATGCAGTAAGTCAGAAGAGACATAAGCTCACCGGTGGTCAGGGTATTTGAGACGATCATATTGGCACCAGTCCAGGAAATCAGGATGATGCAGATATAAACCGTCAATGTCATTAGCGGTGAAACGAAAACGATATTATTTTCGGCCCTGACGAAAAGCTGATATACCTTGGTAACAGCAGCCGTGAAATGGTCATTTTCTTCTTTTTCTCTGTTGTAAGCCTTGACCAGACGAATACCTGTCAGGTTTTCTTCCACACTTTCATTCAGGTTATCGTATTTTTCGAAAACCATCTGGAAGTACTTCGTAGCCCGACTCATGATAAAGAAAAGAATGACTCCCAGAATCACAACAGCCACAAGGTAAATGGATGCGACCCGGGGACTGATGATGAATGTCATGGTCATGGCAACGATCATGGAAATCGGTGCCCGGACAAACATGCGGAGCATCATCTGATAAGCATTCTGGACGTTTGTGACATCAGTGGTCATTCGCGTTACCAGACCTGATGTGCTGTACTTATCGATTTCAGCGAAGGAAAAGTCCTGAATATTGGCGAACATGGCTTTACGTAGATTCCGGGCAAAACCGGTAGATGCCTTAGCACCGTAATAGCCTCCGCCCATACCGGCAGCTAGTCCCAGTACAGCACAGACGAGCATCACTATGCCCACTTTTATGATCATACTCATGTCCTCTCCATAAACGCCCTTATCAACGATAAAGGACATCAGGAGAGGCAGAAGCATTTCCATGATGACTTCTGCGATCATAAAGAGCGGTGTTGCAATAGAGGCGCCCTTAAATTCTTTGATGTAGTTCTTTAATATTTTAATTGTCTTCATAACAGGGTATTATAACGCGATATTTTTGAGTATACAAATTAAATAAATCTAAACAATTTTGATTGTGAATATTTCCCATTAGCTTTTTTGGGGCATTTTTGAATACAGCGTATCTTTCAATTGATATTTTAAGAGTGTTTTTCGGGGTATTTTTTTGTAATGGGTGCCTTTTGAAAGTTTGAATTTTTGTCAAGCGGATATTCGCAATCCGCTTCGCTACTTTCTCATATAAAAGCAGCACTACGTGCCTACGAGGTACTGGGCTTAAAGCACCTCGTGCAAGAGCACCCACCGCCTAAAGACAGTGAGTTTTCTTGCACTTTATAAAAATTCATTTTTCAAAAATGCAAAAAGGTTGTAAAATAATGAACTGTATTTTTTATTTTTTAGGAGAAGTGCTCCGGCAGATCTTTTTGATACTTCCGGGGTGTATTGAAAGGGAATTTATATGTCTTTGTATTTACCGGAAAACTATGATGCACACATGGACGTGCGCACCACACAGGCCGCGATCAAATTCATCCGCGACCTTTTCACTCGTGAATTTGGCAAACGTTTAAATCTGGAACGTATCTCTGCCCCTCTTTTTGTTGACAAAGCTACTGGCCTTAATGACAACCTAAATGGTGTTGAGCGGCCTGTTGCTTTCGATATCAAAGCTATGCCGGGCAATACTTATGAGGTTGTCCAGTCTCTGGCTAAGTGGAAAAGAAACGCCCTTGGTCTCTACGGTTTCAAACCGGGGGAAGGTCTTTATACAAATATGAATGCCATCCGTCGTGATGAGGATCTTGATAATCTTCATTCAGTTTATGTTGATCAATGGGATTGGGAAATGGCTATTTCCAAGGAGGACCGCACAGAGAAGAAGCTGAAAGATGTGGTTCGCAAGATTTTCCGCGTGATCAAGCACATGGAGCATGAGGTCTGGTATCGTTATCCGGATGCTTCATACAAGTTGCCGGACAAGATTACTTTTGTGACAACAACTGAGCTGGAGGAGAAATATCCGAATCTGACCCGTAAGGAGCGTGAAAATGCTGCTGCTAAGGAATATGGCTGCATTTTCCTTCAGAAGATTGGCTGGCCTTTAGCTGATGGTGAACCTCATGACGGACGGGCTCCGGATTATGATGACTGGAATCTGAATGGCGATATTATTTTCTGGTTTGAACCGCTTCAGTGTGCTCTTGAGATTTCTTCCATGGGTATCCGTGTGGATGAGGATGCTTTGAGTGCCCAGCTTGTTCAGAGTAAATGTCAGGATCGTGCTCATCTTCCTTTCCATCAGGCTATTCTTAATAAGGAGCTTCCTTATTCGATTGGCGGTGGCATTGGGCAGTCAAGATTGTGCATGCTGCTTCTTGGCAGGGTTCACATTGGAGAGGTACAGGCTTCAGTTTGGCCGGAGGAGACACGCAGAGAATGTGCTGAACATGGCGTGATCTTGTTGTAATAGTATCAAAATATAATTAAAAAAAAGGATTCGTATTTTCTATTATTTGATAGATATAATACGAATCTTTTTTTACGTACGAGCAAGCCTGAGCACTCCTGCATGCTCAAACACGCTTTTGCTCTGCTGGTCGAGCAGCGGTGCTAAATTCGTCCATCGTACAAATACTCGGACTCATTAAGTACCGGCCTCCCCGAAGTTCTGCCTTAGCAGGGGTGCATCTGCTTTGCTCTGTTCGTTTGAACGATACTAAAACCACTCTGCGCTTCGCTCAAATTTTTTAAGAACTATTCCGTTAAAACTTTGCCTTGGCGGGAATGCATCTGTTTTGCTCTATCTGATTAACTGATTTTAGCGAAT
>CAVDGK010000064.1:0-8478 GCA_963607995.1 Oscillospiraceae bacterium
CACTATGCATCCTCCATGAGTCTTGTAAACCATCCACCCTGATTGTAGAGCTGCAACGGTGCTCCCTCTTCCATAATTTTCCCATGATTCATAACAATCACGCGATCGCACAGCATAACTGTAGACAGACGGTGGGCCGCAATCACACAGGTGATGCCACGTTTCATAATAGCCTGGAATACCTTTTCTTCCGTAATAGCATCCAAAGCAGATGTAAACTCATCCAGGATCAGAACCGTCGGTTCTTTGGCTAAAGCCCGGGCCAGCTCGATTCTCTGCAATTCTCCGCCCGAATAGTTTCGGCCATGTTCCACGATTTTCGACTCATAACCGCCATGACTGTCTGCAATGACAGAATGGATCTGGGCATCCTTTGCCGCATGGATCATCTCGTAATCCTCGATAAGCTCATCCCACAATCTGATATTATTTCCGGCACTGTCAGCAAACATCATAATTTCCTGATCTGCTGACGCAATAGAGGCATGGGCAATAGCTGTCGGAATCTCGGACAAAGATTTCCCATCGTACAGAATCTCACCACTTTCCGGCTGATACAGTCCGGTCAAAAGCTTCAAAAGGGTGCTCTTTCCGCAGCCTGTCTTTCCGACGATGGCAACACTTTCACCCTTACCGATCTTTAGATTAAAATTCTCAAGAATCGCCTGATCATTAAGTCCATAACTGAAACAAACATCCTTTATACAAATATCACCTTTAATTTTTTCCGGAACTGTCTCCCCAAGTTCAATTTCCGGCATTGTTTTCATTTGCAGAATATCATCAACCCGTTCAATATCGGTTCTTACCAATTGAAGTTCCTTCATGATATCTGTCATCTGTTCCATGTTATTCTGCATATTCTGAACAACTGTCATATAGAGGCTCAGAAGGCCCATGGTAAAGAATCCGTTTATGATAAAGAAAACCCCCGCAAAAAGAAGGAGTGCTGAAGAAAGATAATTGCGGAGATTCGTCATAAAACCGGATAGGGTATAAAGCCGAATCAGTTTGTATTTACCTTCATCAAAGGCATTCTGACTATCGATCCATGACGTAAAATAAGCATGCTCTGCACCGGTAATCTTGATGGTCTCCATCATATCCATACCGTGAAGCGTACGGCTGTTAGCTGCACTTTCTGCCGTTGATATACTCCTTGAAACCGTTGAAATCTTTTTGTTCAAAAGATGATTGGCCAGAGCATAAATCGCCTCAACGCCCAGTATCATGCAGGTTATAGGGACATTATAATAAAACATCAAGGCAATATAGAAGATAGCAGAAGCAAAGTCGATGGCCCTGGGAGTCAGCTTCTGCAGGATCGTATAATTCAGGTAGGTGTTGGCATCCATTCTGTGAACCAAATCCCCTGAAAAACGCTCCTCAAAGAAGTGCATCGGCTGCATCAATATGGTTTTATACAGATTGACAGCAGACTGAGCCGTCATTCGTCTGCTTTCTTTCAGAATATATAAAGTTTCACCAACGGACAATATAATCCGGCACAATACAAGAAAAGCCAGTGCCAAAAGAAAGGGGAGAATCAGTCTCTTCTCCCCTTTTGACATTATCTCATCCATGATAGATCTGGAAAGCAGGACTGTGATAATAACAGCTGCCGTAGCCATTCCTCTAATCAAAATGACTTTGCCAAAGACGCCACCATTTCCCTTCATATGATTCCACAGGATTTCCAGCATACTATCCGGTTTTCCCGAAGGATGAAATTCCGCCCCCGGCCGAATACGAAGTATGGTACCGCCAAATCTTTTCCAAAAACTTTCAATGGTTATATTGTATTGTCCTCTTGCAGGATCACATAATCTTACGGTCTTTCTTCCAACCCCGCAGATAATGGCATAATATCTTTTATTCCATTGAGCAATGACCGGGTATTTTAGTTTTCTAAGCTTTTCCGTATCTGTGCACTCTTCACAAACAGTCTCTAATTGATAATGCGCTGCTGCTTTGCACAGCTGTGAAACCGTGGTTGTGTTTCTGGACGAAACGCACTGTTCCCGCACTTCGCTTATTGGAACAAATTTTTTATAATAGGCCAGTATCATGGACAGGGCTGCCGCACCATTTTCGCTGGCATTCATCTGCATGATAAGCGGAACTTTCTTCATATCAATCTCCCAGTACAGTTATCTGATTAAGGCATCTGAATCATACAAGCTGACAAGACTTTTGTATCCCGGACTTTTCAGCATGTCTCAGCTTATTTTATATTGTATCTTGTTCTTTTTTATGATCTTCTTCCCACTGTTCCCATTCTTTTTGCTGTTCCGTCTTTTCTACTTTTTTGTGGGGTTTTCTGGAACTTCCATAGCCATCATGGTAATAATCATATTTTTTCAGATTTCTCAATTCTTTCACACAATTGACCACGCAGCCCAAAATTTTCATTTCAGTTTTATCCAAACGTCCAAGAGCCTCGCGAATACTATTGCTTTATATACCCTAGCATCTTCTTTTAAAAAGATCTGTTAAAAGTTTTCATTTACCTGATTTTTCCACAGAAATCCATGTCGCATGAAAGGGTCCCTGTATCAGCACACAGATTTCATTTGCAAATGTTTGGTATCGCTATCGCAAACACGGTGTCATTATATCATTAAAATTCAACTTACACAGTTCGTTTATTATTTTCACTTCCATATATCTCATAAAACGCTGTAAATGTACGGTGTAAACTCCCATGTAAAGCATGATATACACAATAATTGGTGGTTGCAACCGTACTTTTTTTATACAATCAGGTCAACAAATACGAAGGGAAACAAAGGATATAAATATGATTACACTAAAAGATATTCAAAAAAGTTATGGAACTCATCAGGTATTAAAAGATGTTAATCTAAATATCCATCGTGGAGAAATATACGGACTGATTGGAAAAAATGGTGCCGGTAAGACAACGATATTTAAAATAATATTAGGTCTTAGTGAGTTTGAACATGGGAAAATATCAATTGCAGGAAGCAAAAGCAACAATGATCTGCTGCAGGCAAGAAAAAGAATAGGCTTTTTTATAGGAAAGAATTTCTTTGATTATCTGGATGCGAGAGATAATCTGGATTATTACCGCATGATGAAAGGCATCAAGGATAAGAAAGAGATTGACCGTGTTCTTGAACTTGTCGGATTACAGAATGCAAAAGGACAGTTTGGTGGATTTTCTATGGGAATGAAGCAAAGACTGGGAATCGCTGGTGCCATGCTTGGAAATCCGGAAATTATAATTCTGGATGAACCTGTAAATGGGCTTGATCCGCAGGGAATTGTTGATATCCGTAACATGATAATTGACCTTAACAGGGAATATGGAACAACAATCGTTGTATCTTCCCATATATTGGGAGAACTGGAGCATACCGCAAACAGGTTTGGAATTATTGATGGTGGCAGGGTACTTAAAGAGATTACGCATGATGATCTAAAGACGAAAAACAATAAAATTGAGATTTCTGTAGATGACTATGCTAAAGCAAAGAAAGTGCTTACAGATAATCACATCAGTATCCTGAAGGAATCCTCAGAGTACAAAACATTGGAAGATTATTACTTTGAAATTGTGGGAGGTGCGATGAATGACTAATTATATAAAAGCAGATATAAGACGTATTTTGCATAAGAATACATTTCTTACAGCAGTTGGAATATTTCTTGCTCTCTATGCCGGTATGGTTTTTATTTATTTTAATCCGTCATTCACAGCAGATATGTATGTGGCTAAGATTACAAGTTATCTCAGTTATTTTCCTCTGATTGTTGGATTGTTTGTATTTATGTCCGTATATGCAGATGATTTCAAATGTAAATCCATGCAGGTTGCAATTGGCTATGGTTTCAGCAGGAGCAGAATCATTGCCGCCAAGCTGGCAGAATCCTGTCTGCTGCTTACAGGTGTTGGCATTATCACGGGTGTGCTTATAAATATTGTGCCTTTTGTGTTCGGACTTGGCATGGATGGATCACAGCATTTAAACCTGACTTTGGCCATAGTAACAGAAATATTGAGAACTGTTGGTTATATTGCAATTTCTGCCATTGCAATATTCGCTTCACAGAATGCAATAAACGGAATTATATTTTATGTGCTGTTTTCAACAAAATCAGTCTATATTATTTTATCCATGATATTGGGACAAGACATCATTGTAAATATGATTGGTGATCTGACCAGATATCTATATACTCCACAGCTATATGCAGCAAGAGCGGCTATCATACAGCATGGAACGATTGGAGTTGCACCAATCGTGGCAATTGTGGTATATGTGCTTCTTCCGGCAGTGATATCAGCAGTTGTTTTCAGAAAAAAAGAATTAGAATTTTAGGAGGAAAAGAATATGAAGAAAAAAATTATAATCATAGTTGCAGTTATTCTTGTTATTGCAGGTGCATTTTGGGCAAAAGGGTATTGTAATGACAGATATGTAGCATCTGAGGTATATTATACACAGATACCTGAGGATGAAGTCAATGAAGATTCATGGCTCGTGGATTCAGATGGTGTAAAACAGGAAAAGGGAAAAGAGTATAAACTGATTGGATATGATGAAAACGGCAATGAAAAAGAAGTATATTTTTCAGTAAAAGGAACATCTGAGAATTACTACGCACCGGGGACTTATATTCAGGTAAAAAGCAGCAAAACAATTGTACTTGGAAATGCACCTGTGGAGAAATCAGCAGTACCGCAGGCAGCACTTAAGCAGATACAAGAGAATGGAACAAGAATAAAATAAGGAGATAATTTAATATGAATACTACAAGAGTTGTAACTGTAATTGTGGCAGTTCTGTATGTGCTTTTCTGGCTTGCAATATTTGCAGGAATAGTCTATTTATTTGTATTGATTGTGAAGGCACTCAGAAAATATGTAAATTCAAAAGAAGTAAGGGAAGAAAAGAAGGTTGTGGCAAAGTCACTTGGCGAAGCCTTAAAGGAAAATAGAGTCCGTTGTCAGATGACACAGGAGTTTGTGGCTGAGACACTTGGTGTAAGCCGTCAATCCGTTTCCAAATGGGAAAACGGAACAAGCGATCCGAACACATCGAATCTGATCGCTCTTGCAAAACTGTATGGAATATCTGCAGAAGAACTTCTTAAGAATGTAGAAAACAATTAAGAAACAGAACTTCAAAAATACTGTCGATGATGCTTATACATGAGTAATATCTATTAGATTGATGAATCAGAGAAATCACAAGGGAGAGAAGATCCTATGATACGAGAAATTGAGAATAGAAGAAGTATAAGAAAATATAAGCCGGATGAGATTGAAAGAAAGTTAATTGAAGAGATTATATACAGTGCTTCTCTCGCACCATCTGCAAAAAACAGGCAGCCTTGGAAATTTATTGTATATCAAGGTGAAGAAAAAGATAAACTGGTTGATGTCATGCGTCATGGTATAAATTCAGAAAAAAGAACCCATGAACTTATGCCGGAATGGGCATTTGCCATACCTGATGCTGAGAATACAGTCAGAATCATGCAGGAGGCTCCCTGTCTCATAGCAGTGCTTAATACTAATCAGCACACGCCATTTTCAAGTATTGAAAATGAGAAACGAATCGTTGAAATTTGTGATTCACTGTCAATAGGTGCAGCAATTGAAAATATGATTCTGACAGCAACGGGATATGGATTAGGTACCTTATGGATTGCCAACACTTGCTTTGCCTATAATGAGTTGATGGATTTTATAGGAACAGACTCTCAGTTGACTGGAATTGTTGCGATTGGCTTCGCCGATGAAGCTCCGGTTAAAAGACCAAGGAAAAAAATTGAAGAAATATTAGAATTCAGATAGGTAAAGCTTGCATCCGTCAGAACCGGTTC
This sequence comes from Oscillospiraceae bacterium, assembly GCA_963607995.1. Lineage (GTDB taxonomy): Bacteria > Bacillota > Clostridia > Lachnospirales > Lachnospiraceae > Chordicoccus. Next base: position 5,857 of record CAVDGK010000064.1, read on the forward strand.
AAAGTATAATCATGCAAAAATATAGCGCAAGGCTTACACCCTGCGCCGCTTTGTTGTCATTTACTTTTCGATGGTATAAATAAACTTTTCTCCATGCCGTCCATCCCGTTCCCATTCTGATACCGTCCGATAAGGAATCTGAAAATATTCGCAAGTATAACACACTAGACTTTCTTTAGGAAAAGTCGTGTAACAACAGGGATGCTTGCGCCCCTATTGGAAACCCAGCGTTAACATCGTATTCTTTACATATCTCTATATTTCAAATATTCCGTAAATTTTTTTACTGCAGGAGGCATTTGCTTCCTATCTTTCATTGCCAGAACAATTTCTCCATAATATGGTGTTTGAAATGAACGGATTGCAATTTGATAAGGAATACGTCTTAAAATCAAATCTGGAAGCACCCCTATTCCCAGACCTCTCTCAACCATTGACATAATTGCATAATCCTCCCACGTCGTAAAACGAATATTGGGATGTACATGATGCTTTTCCAACAGATCTGTGACTTCTGTTTTGCCTCCATGTTCAAGCAACAAAAACGGCTGATCATTCAAGTCACTGTAATCCAACACTTTCTTTTCTGCAAGAGGATGATTTAGTGGCAATACTGCCTTATATTCATCCTTCATCAATAAAATCACATCAAAATCACCACCTGCTGGGAGCCTAAGGAATCCACAATCTACTCTTCCCTCGGCAATCCATTTTTCTACTTCCTCGTAGTCTCCCAAAAGAATTTCCATATTAATCCCCGGGTAGTCCTCCTGAAACTTTGCAAATATATCCGGTAGCCAGTTAATGGCCACGCTAGAAAAAGTACCAATCCGAACTGTACCGCTTTGAATGCCATTAATAGCATTAATCTTTTGTTGCATTTCGTCAAAATCTCTTAAAATTCTCCTTGCATAGGGCAGAATTTGTTCCCCAGAGGATGTCAGACATACGCCCTTTTTATTACGTTCCAATAAAGAGATTCCCCATTCTTTTTCCAAATCAGCAATCATTTTGCTAACCGTTGACTGAGCATAATTCAATGTGTCAGCCGCTTTTGTAAAACTCCCTTTATCTACCGTTTCCACAAAAGCAAGATATTTCTGTATATTGTTATCCATTTTTATTCCTTTTTTCGATGCTTATCATTTATTATATTCATTTTTTTCATTTTAATATTTGAATTACAATATAGCAAGATACTACTTTGAAAGGATTTGGTATTATGCGTCAAAAAAATATAAATATGCTGAAGGGACCTCTATCTAAAAACATTCTTCTTTTTACGGTTCCTATTGCATTTAGCAACATGCTCCAACAATTATTCAATTCAGCTGATACCGCAATTGTCGGTTTTTTTGATACATCTACTTCTCTAGCTGCAGTCGGTACAAATGGAGAAATCATCGCTTTGATTGTATCTTTATCCTCCGGATTGTCTGTGGGTGTAAATGTAATCATCGCTCGTATGATTGGACAAGGAAAAAGAGAGCACATGATATCTATCATCGAATCCGTCCTGAAGCTTTCCATTATCATTGGATTGATCGGCCTAATTGCAGGCCAATGTTTCTCCGCCCCTTTGCTTCGACTGATCAAGACGCCATCCGACACCATTCAAGCTGCTGTTATCTACCTTCGCGTTTATTTTATCGGTTTTCCATTTTTAATTCTTTATGATTTTATTTCCGCTATTTTTCGCGCACAGGGCAACAGTCGCTATCCATTTATCATCCTTACATTGTCAGGAATTATGAATGTGTTTTTAAATCTCCTATTTGTGGTTCTTTTTAAGCTTGGCGTCCTTGGTGTAGCTGCTGCGACTGCAATATCGACTTTTATTTCAGCACTCCTTATGCTTTACAAATTAAAAAAAGACTTCCCTATGTATTCTCTTTTTAAAGGCATATTTTCCAAAGAATACACAACAGAATGTTTAAAAATTGGAATTCCATCTGCCATCCAAGGAGCTGTTTTTTGTTTTGCTAATATTTTTGTACAAGCTTCTGTAAATAGTTTCGGGTCTACTATCATCGCAGGTAGTTCTATCGCTATGAATTTTGAATATTTTTCTTACTATGTCATCACTGCTTTTGGTCAAGCCGCAACTACTTTTGTCAGCCAGAATTATTATTCCGGACAAACCAAAAGATGCAGGAAGATTATGTGGATTTCTTTGATTTCATCCTTTCTCAGCAGCTTGGTCATTATTGAACCCCTGGTTTTATTTCGAACCTTTTTTGCTGGATTTTTCTCCACAAACCAGGCTGTTATTAATTCCGCCTGTCTTCGCATCATGTGCATCCTCTTTTTTGAACCATTGTGCAGTTTCTATGAAATTCCGGCAGGCGTGCTAAAAGGCAGCGGTCATGCATTATTTCCGGCTATTGCCACTATTACAGGAACCTGCTGCCTTCGCATTTTATGGATTTATACTATTTTTAGACTGAATGATCGATTAGAGGTTCTCTATGTTGTTTTTCCGATTTCATGGGTACTGACCGTATTGCTTATTGTAATTGGTTTTGTTATATTACACCCTTTTAGGGAATAATCTCTTATAACATACCCTTTGTCATGCGTTCCACCAGCGATGAAAGTAAAGTAATCTGATTATCGTCCGGA
>CAVDGK010000065.1:0-8446 GCA_963607995.1 Oscillospiraceae bacterium
ATTCTGGTATTATCCTGCGGTGTCGGTGTTCAGACACTGGCTGAGATTTTCGAGGAAAAGAAGGTCTGTGCCGGCTGCGATACACTGCGTCTGCCGGGCTTCCAGGGTGTGACCCCTCTTGAATATGACTGCGGCCAGTGCGGCGAGTGTTACCTCAACCTCACCGGCGGTATCTGTCCCATTACGGCCTGCTCCAAGAGTCTGGTAAATGGTCCTTGCGGCGGAACCAAGAATGGAAAATGTGAAGTTGATCCGGAAATGGATTGCGGATGGGAGAGAATCTACCGTCGTCTGGAAAAACTGGGACGGAAGGATGCTTTCAAGTTCCCGGTCCAGATTCACAATTTCTCAACGGATGATGTAACCAAAGAATGCAAAGAATCAGAATGATTAAATAATTAGGAGCGATAAAAAGATGAAAATTACAGAGTTATTTAAACAGGGCGAATTCGTAATTTCAGCTGAGGTCGGACCGCCAAAAGGTATTAACATTGACAATATGGTAGAGGATGCAAAGAAATATCTTTCCCGCTGCCACGCCGTTAATGTTACCGACAATCAGTCATCTGTCATGAGACTGGGTTCACTGGCAACCTGCAAAGTTTTAAAAGATGCCGGTCTTAATCCTATCTATCAGCTGACATGCCGTGACAGAAACCGTATCGCACTGGAGTCTGATCTTCTGAGCGCTGCTATGCTTGGCATCGACAACGTTCTGGCACTGACCGGTGACCATACAAAGATGGGCGATCATCCGGGTGCAAAGCCGGTATTCGATCTTGATTCCGTCTCCCTTCTTTATACCATGAGCCTTCTCGAACAGGGCAAGGATCTGGGCGGAAATGAGCTGGTTGGCGAGGCACCGTCTTTTGCCAAGGGTGCTGTAGTATCACCTTGCAGCGATTCTGTTGATGCCCAGCTGGCTAAGATGGAACGTAAGGTTATGGCCGGAGCAGAATATTTCCAGACACAGGCTGTCTTTGATTCCGAATCCTTTATCAAATTCATGGAGAAGGCAAAACAGTTCGGTAAACCAGTTCAGCTTGGTATCATCATTCCTAAGAGTGTTGGTATGTGCAAGTTTATGAATGCTAATGTTGCTGGTGTCAAAGTGCCGGATTCACTTCTTGATGAACTGAGAGCTGATAAAGAAAAGACTAAAGCCGGTATTACCGGTGTTGAGATTGCAGCCCGCATTATTCGCGAATGCAAGCCCTATTGCCAGGGTGTTCATATCATGTCTCTTGGCTGGGAAGCTAAGATTCCGGAACTTCTGGAACTGGCTGGAATCTAAATTTACTCTAAAAGCCCCGGACTGTGGCTGCACAGATAGGCAAGCTTGCTTGCATAGATATGCAGACATTGGACGGGCAAACAGGTATGAGCAGGTAGGGCGGATAGCCCGGAGTGCGAATGCCTGTGGCGGATGTGATCGTGCGCAGCATGAAGCAGCCGACTTTTATACCTGGTGACGCCGCCGAAGGTGGTATGCAGGTTTGTATTAAATGTAGGAGAAGTGCCGGGAGAAATCCCGGCACTTCTTTTGCCCTGACATAAAAATCAGTAACCCTGATATTTTTTTGAGCAGCTTTTCTTATTAGATGTTAAAATACAGTCATCTAAATATAAGAAGGTAAACGTTATGCAGGGATATATTATTTTTCTTATCATAGGTATTATAGTTTTAACAGGTTACGTAAGGGAAAAGATCAAAGGTGCCTCACCTCTGGCTCTTTTTTTAAAAACCGTGGTGTCTACAACCTTTTTCCTGTGCGCTTTGTGTGCACTGTGGCATGTAGGTGCGGAGGCACATAAAGGTTTTGGTTATATGGTGACTGCCGGCCTTTTCCTGGGACTTATGGGTGATGTGTGGCTTGATCTTAAGCTGGTTTATCCGGAGACAGACACCTTTTATACCTATTCCGGTTTCTTTGCCTTTGGTGCCGGGCACATCCTGTTTATGTTGGGGATGCTGAATTACAGCTGGGGTGAAATTAATTATATACATATTATTCTGCCTCTGGTGATCGGTTTTGCGGTTGGAGCGGGAAATGCCCTTTTGGAAAAACCTATGGGAATGAAGTACGGACGTTTTAAATGGATCGTGGTGCTCTATGGCGGCATCCTTTTTTCCATGACAGTCATGGCTGGTTTTATGGCGAAGGCTTTTGAATTTAAAGATCTTTCCATGAACCTCCTTTTTGCCGGAGGGGTTAGCTTTGTTATTTCCGACTTGGTACTGAGCGGTACTTTCTTTGGTATTGGTAAGGACAGAGCACGGGATATTATTTTGAATTATGTATTTTATTATGGTGCACAGTTCCTCATTGCTTCTGCCATTTTATTTGCCTGATGCAGAAATTTTACAGGTTCGCGTTTGTCGGTAAAACAGAGAACGAACGAGCTTTAAAGGACCGAAAAACGCCTTTTTGTATACAGATATAAAAGTACAAGTTGAAACAATAAAGTTTTTGGGGTATTGTTTAAATGTTGTCAAACTTTAACTGAAGATGGATTGATGAAAAATACAAGGCTTATAAACGAAGAAATTACAAGAGAAGCCTTTTAAAGGAGAAAAATCAACATGGAAATGGAATTTTTCAGGAAATTGCCGATTCCTAAGGATATCAAAGAGCAGTTTCCGGTTAGTGCAGCCGTTAAGGATTTGAGAGATAAAAGGCTTCAGGAAATGCGGGAAATTTTTACAGGTCAGGATGACAGACTCTTGCTTCTGATCGGTCCCTGCTCAGCTGATAATGAAGAGGCTGTCATGGATTACATGTATCGGTTAAGCCGGGTGCAGGAGAAGGTAAAAGACAAGATCCTTATGGTTCCCCGTGTGTATACAGGTAAACCGCGAACAAATGGCAGCGGCTATAAGGGTATGCTGCATCAGCCAGATACGACAAAGAAGGAAGATATGCTGGCAGGTATTCTGGCCATCCGCTCTCTTCATATTCGTGTAGTGGAAGAGACAGGACTTACCTGTTCGGACGAAATGCTTTACCCGGAAAACTGGCGTTATCTTTCCGACATTCTGACCTATGTTGCCGTTGGTGCACGCTCTGTAGAAGACCAGCATCATCGTCATGTAGCCAGCGGTGTCGGTGTTCCCACCGGTATGAAAAATCCGACAGAAGGCGATCTTTCCGTTATGATGAATGCTATCAAAGCAGCCCAGACCAGTCATACATTTATATATAGAGGCTGGGAGGTACGGAGCAAAGGAAATGATCTGGCTCACGCTATTTTGAGAGGTTATGTGGACAGTTTTGGAAATGCTCATCCTAACTATCATTATGAAGATCTGAGAAAGCTTCGTGATCTTTATGAAGAATTTGGCTTGAAAAATCCATCTGTTGTAGTGGATGTTAACCATTCCAATTCAGGCAAGAAATATCTTGAACAGATCCGTATCAGCAAGGATGTTCTCCATAGCTGCCATGTTTCATCAGATATTCATGAGCTGGTGAAAGGGTTGATGATCGAAAGTTATATTGAAGATGGCAATCAGCCGGTTAATGGTGGCTGCTATGGAAAATCCATCACGGATCCCTGTCTTGGCTGGGAAAAATCAGAAAAGCTGATCTATGATATTGCGGATCTTTGGTAAAGAAAGAGAGTAAGCTTTAAGAGCGGGCGAGTCAGAGCATAAATGATTTAAGACTCGCTTAAAGAAGAGAAAAAACGGAGGCGGTTATGCCTAAGTTCTATTTCATTCGACATGGAAAAACCAAAGGCAATGAAGAAAAACGCTATATAGGCCGCAGTGATGAGGCACTGAGCACACTGGGACGTGAGGAGATTCTGGCACTTAGGGAAAAAGATATTCCTAAAGCAGTGGAGGCTCTCTTCGTAAGCCCCATGAAAAGATGCCGGGAGAGTGCATCCATCTTATTTCCGGATAAAGAAATGTTCATTGTGCCTGATTTTCGTGAATATGACTTTGGTCGCTTTGAAGGAAAAAATTATCAGGAGCTTTTATCGGAGCCTTCTTATGTTTCCTGGCTCGATAGCGGCGGGGCGGAGCCATTCCCGGAAGGGGAGGGCATGCCTTATTTTAAAGAGAGAGTCACAAAAGCCTTTGAAGATGTTTTAAGAGCATGTACCGTTCTTCCGGAGGAAGCGGTATGTGCTTTTGTCGTACATGGCGGCACCATTATGAGCATAATGGAAAAATATAATGCATCCGGCGGGTCTTATTATGATTATCAGATTCCCAATGGCTCTTTTATGTGTGTGTCCTGGGATGGAAAATTCCCATGCCGTTTATATAAGGTTTAAAGAAAAATTCCATCACTATGAGGTAATGAATTAACTTTGGACCCAGGTGATGGATCCATGCAGAGCGTCTGGTTAGCGCGAATCGAATTGATAATATCGTTGGTAAAGGTTAGAAAAATGACTGGAGAATTACTGGAAAAGACATTAAAAGAAATTCAGCCCCTTGATGAAAAGGCCATGGAGGAGAGCCGGCTGCGCTGGAGAAATATGGCAAAACCTTTAAATTCCATGGGCCTTTTTGAAAAGGTTTCCGTTCAGCTGGCTGGTATTTACGGAAAAGCCATGTTCTCAACGGGAAAAAAGGGACTTCTTATTATGTGTGCCGATAATGGCATCGTAGAAGAAGGCGTAACCCAGTCAGATCAAAGCGTCACGGCTACGGTGGCGGAAAATTTCCTTGACGATCATTCCTGTGTGGCCGTTATGTGCCGTCAGTGCGGAGCAGACTTCCGCCCTATTGATATCGGTATGGCGACGGATACCAGGGTTGAAAAACATAAAATTGCCTATGGCACAAAGAATTTGACGAAAGGTCCGGCTATGACCCGGGAAGAAGCTATTTCAGCTATCGAGGTGGGCATTAAGCTGGCTCTGGAAATGAAGGAGCAGGGATATGAAATGCTGGCTACCGGTGAAATGGGTATTGGCAATACATCAACCAGCAGTGCCATGACATCTGTCCTTTTAAATAAGCCGGTAGAAGACGTAACGGGCCGGGGTGCCGGCCTTTCCAGCGATGGTCTGGAGAGAAAAATCAGTGCTATCAAAAGAGGAATTGAAATCAATCACCCGGATCCAAATGATGCTATCGATGTTTTGGCCAAAGTGGGCGGTCTTGATATTGCCGGTATGGCAGGAATTTTTCTTGGATGCGCAGCAGCTCACATTCCTGGGGTTATCGATGGCTTTGTCTCCGGGGCAGCGGCTCTTGCAGCAAAGAGAATTTGTCCCCCAGCCGGGGATTATATGATCGCATCCCATGTATCCAATGAACCGGCAGGTCGTATGATCCTTGAGGGACTGGAAAAGGAGCCTTTTATTACGGCTCAGATGTGCGTAGGTGAAGGAACAGGAGCAGTAGCCTTATTCCCCCTTCTTGAAGTAGGTCTGGCGGTCTATCGAAATATGATCTCTTTTAATGAGGCAAAGATTGAAACCTATGTGCCTTTGAAATAAGATGCAATTCTGGTTCAATCAATAGCCGGATAAATGCATCTAAAAAGTAAAGCGAGGAAAATCCATTATCGGTAGAAGAAATGCTTCTAAAAATGGTAATGAAGCGAATTGAGAATATCGTTGAAAAGGGTACATCATGTTAACTGTTGTAACAGGCGGCAGCGGCAGCGGTAAATCCGCTTTTGCCGAAGATCTGGTCCTTACAAATGAAAATAAAAAACGTCTCTACATTGCCACTATGGAGGTTTATGATGATGAAAGCCGTGCTAAAGTAGAGCGTCACAGGAGACTCAGGGCAGGCAAAGGCTTTGAAACCCTGGAAATTCCGGTGGGTCTTGAAAAGACGGATGTGCCGGAGGGATGCATAGCCCTTTTGGAGGATATGTCGAATCTGGTGGCCAATGAGATGTTTTCCAAGAATGGATCGGCTGAAGATTGCGTGGAGAGGATTCTTCGCGGCATTGAGAATATAAGTCAGAGAGGGCATCTTGTCATCGTGACGAATTCGGTTTTTTCGGATGGAATGCATTACGATGAGGTGACAGAGAAATATCTTGAAAATCTGGCCCGAATCAATAATGCATCTGCCGCTATGGCGGATGAAGTTTATGAAGTTGTTTATGGGATTCCGATAAGGATTATGTAAATTGATAAGTGCATGAGCTGGTTCGTGCGAACAAAATAGAGTGTAAAAAGGTCTGAATATGAAGCTGATAGAATCTGCAATCGTGGCAATGAGTATGTATACCAAGATACCCATGCCCCATATCGAATGGAATAAAGAAAATATGCGCCTGACACTTCTTTTCTTCCCTTTGGCCGGTGCGGCCTGCGGGGTGGGAGTGATCCTGTGGGGCTGGATCACCAGCCTTATAAGCTTTGGAACATTTTTTAAGGCTGTTATATTTACCATTATTCCCATTCTCATTTCAGGGGGCATTCACATGGATGGTTTCATGGATACCATGGATGCAGTCAGCTCCTGGGGGGATAAAGAAAAGAGACTTGAAATCCTGAAAGATTCCCATTCAGGTGCCTTCGCCATCCTCTTTTGCTGTATTTATCTTTTAAGTGTAGTGGCTGTATGGACAGAGATTACCAGTTTTAAGGCTGTATTGATTATCGGTTTATCCATGATCTATTCCCGTGCCTTGTCGGGCTATGGCATTGCCCGTTTTAAGTCAGCGAAAAAGACTGGTCTGGCCTCTACTTTTAATTCCATGGCCGATCAGAAGCAGGCAGGGCATATTCTCATTGTGGAAGCTGTCATTGTCGCTGCCTGCATGATCTTGGTTGATGTACCGGCAGGCCTTGCAGCCTCATTGGTAGGTTTTATTATTTTCAGAATTTATAAATATCTTTCTTACAGGACCTTTGATGGCATTACGGGAGATCTGGCCGGATGCTTTCTGGTGGTAGCAGAACTTTTTATGGCTTTAGCGGTTATGATTATGTGCCGGATCTTTGGGTGAAACTGTATTAGGAAATTATAGGAGACTTCGATTTCCGGATTCAAACTTTTGTGTCAATAACTGTGCATGAAAGTTTCGATTTTTGATCCGGGGAGTTATATATTTAGAAGGAAAAACGGACATGGTCATTATAACGGGTGGTGCTTATCAGGGAAAAAGCACTTTTATCAAAAATAGATATCCGGAAAGCCGGGAAAAATGCATTGATGGAAATAAGGCTTCTTTTGATGATATTTTAAAAGCTTCCTGTGTCTTTAATTTTGATGCCTGGATCCGAAAAGAAGTGGAGAAAACGCCCCGTGATGAATGGGGAAAACTGGAAGAGAGAATGGCTTTAAAAGCTTTGGAGATAGCGGAGAAAAATCCTAAAGTCATTATCGAACTTCCGGAAGTGGGACTGGGACTTGTCCCTATGGATGCGTTAGATCGCTGCACCAGGGAGTGCATCGGACGCATGGGCTGCTCATTAGTGGAAAAAGCTGAAGAAGTCTATCGCCTTATGATGGGCGTACCGATGCAGATTAAAGGGGTATAGTGTTTTAAGGAGGTACTTTATGAGTTGCATTCACATTTATACGGGAGATGGAAAAGGTAAATCCACGGCAGCGGCCGGCCTTGCCATTCGCTTTGCCGGCAGCGGCGGTAAAGTTCAGTTCAGCCAGTTTTTGAAAGGAAATAATACAGCTGAATTTGAAATTATAAAAAAGGTCGAAAATATCGACCTTTATCTGCCGGACCGGACTTTCGGTTTTACTTTCCGGATGAATGATGAAGAAAAGAAGGAAGCCGGTGCCTACTACCGGGATTATTTGGAACGGGCTTTTAAGAGAGCTGTGGAAAACAAAGCAGGTCTTCTTGTTCTGGATGAGAGTATTGGTACCGATAATGTGGGTTTCTTTGATCATTCAAGACTCCTTGAACTTCTAAAAAACAGACCGGAAAACATGGAAGTTGTACTGACAGGACGGGAACCGGCAGAAGATTTGATTGAGATAGCGGATTATGTCTCTGAAATCAAAATGGTAAAACACCCCTATACCAAAGGCTTAAATGCTCGCCGGGGAATAGAATATTGAAAAATAGTGAAAATAAGGCCGTATTCGAAAGAGTACGGTCTTTTCTTTACACTTTTTTTATAAACATTGAAATGACAAAGTGGTAAGATAAAATAGATTTTTTTTCGCGTTTCGATGGGCATGAAAAAGACCTGCGGGCTTTAGTGAGCAATTCACAAGGAAGTGAATTCTATCACTGCTGCAAGGGTGTTTCCTGCACATCGTAAGAATTAGAGAAGAGAGTGGTTAGTATTTATGGTTAAACAGTGTATCAAAAAACCTTTTATCGTCCTTGTGGCGGTCATTATCTGCCTGACTTTGGCAGGTGTCAGTCTGACACGAATGGGAACGGACCTTCTCCCGGAGATGGATCTTCCCTACATGATCGTCATTACAACCTACCCTGGTGCTTCACCTGAAAAGGTGGAATCCAATGTCACGGAACCTTTAGAAGGCAAT
>CAVDGK010000066.1:0-8277 GCA_963607995.1 Oscillospiraceae bacterium
CTGATGAATACCCCTGGGTTGCAACTGTACCAAGAGTTGCCGGAGACTTCTTGGCATCCACGGCAAAGCAGCCCGGATAAGTCTTTCTGTCGACTGATGGATAACCGGTTACCACAGCTGTATCCACTACAACCTGTCCATCGTGGTATACCCACAGATGCTGTTCTGTCAGGGATACTTCCACATAATTTCCTGTCAGGTCACCATTATCCCAGCCAAGAGCTGAATATTTGAAGATCGGATCACGGTCACCGGATGTCTTATCATTTAAAGCACTGATGATATCTTCCGTAGTGGCGTCGGAATCCAGGAGCCATCCATAATCTGATGTGTGTTCCAGTTCTTCACCGGTTTTAGGATCCGTTTCTCCTGTATGAAGCGTATAAGCCGGCAAGGTCACCACGGTTCCGCTATGGGTTGTGAACTGTCTCTCCCGGCCGAAGGTATTGTACTTATCAGCCCAGGTTCCTACCAGTTCCCTCACCCAGGAGGTGTCCAGAGTAATCTTATCTCCATCATCTTTTAAATGAGGACCAATATCCGTTCCACTAATGGTTTCTTTATTATCTCCAAAGGAATAGGTAAGGTTAATAGCAAGATACGCGTTCCATTCCTCCAGTTTTGACTTCATGGAATCATCATCAGCCTTTACCTTCGGATGTTCATAACAATCCGGATCTGATGTCAGGTCAATGGTAGATGCACCATTTTTTACAGCTTTCAGGATAGCCTCGATAGCTTTGTCCACATCAATGGTATTTCCCTCAACCTCAGAAACAACGCTGGCACCGCTGTCCGTGGAGGCAATATAAGCATCCTCCGGAGCGGTCATATTATCTTCATCCATGAAGGAATAGCTGCGGATAATCTCCTCTGCTTTATCCCGGTCATAGGTTGTGCCGGCTGAAATCTCGTAGCTCTTATTGCGGCCAAGAGACATAAACCACTGCCATGCATCCTGGTTGGACATAAGTTCGTCCACTTTTTTGTCATCTTTGTAATTAAGGTTGATCTCATCTGCTGTCAGAGTAGCCGTCTCACCATCTTTTACCGAAATGACCAGTGTATAATTTTCAACCTGCTGCTGAATGGCTTCCTTGACTTCGTCTACGGTATAACCGGACACATCAATGCCATCAACCTTGGTCCCGCTGTAAAAATGGCTCTGGAAATAGACAGATACGAAGATATAAACTGCAACAAATACCCCCACCAGTAAAAGCAGAAGGAAAATGGTCAGCTTAACCGGTCTCTTTTTAAAACGAGGCACTTTTTCATCATCACCATCGTATTCATCATCCATGGAATTAGATGCAGAGACAACGGTTGAATCCGTAATCTTCTTTTCCATCTCATCCATGCTGATTTCCGTTACGATTTCCGGAGCGCCATCATCATCTACCGGAGGGATACGTTTGGTGGACATGGCTTCATCACATTGGCCTTCCGTTGACGCTTTTTCATCCTCTTTAGATGATATTTCATCAGATAAAGTACCCTGGTCTTCCATTCCAGTCTTTTGATCTAATGTATCCTCAGCCTCTTCTTCATCGGAATCTTCTTCAGCTTCTTCATGAATTGCTTCTGCTACTTTGTCAAAAGCCATATCTGAAACCTCAGGTTCCGTCCCCAGATCCTCCGCATCTTCAGCTTCGGACCCTGATTCAAAATCTTCTTTATCTTCAGATTCAGATCCTATTTCATCTTCTGAGGGAGAGTTTTCGGTTTCATCATCCGTTTTTTTCGGAGTAAATTCCTGAACCAGACCTTCATCTTTAGGCTCCTGGGATTGCAGATTTTCAGATTCAGCTTCTTTTTTTAATTCTTCCGCCTCAGACTCCCCTTCTGATTCTGGCGGAAGATCATATCTTTTTATTTCTTCCATTTATGCTTGCCCCTTATTGTTTGTCATTTAATGGTCTCCCCACCTTCAAATGACACCCCTCAAACATATCTTACCGGAAGAGCCGTTAGGCCCTTCAAAAAATAGCCATTAAATAACTTTAATTATTAATTTTAAGCTCTCTCAGACAAAATCTTGTCGATGCTGACAATCTTAACGCTGAGGACGAATACCTCTGCAGCTTTCTTAAGCTGATCCGGAGTTGGGAAAGACGGAGCAATACGAATATTGGTATCCTTAGGATCTTTTCCATAGGGATAGGTTGCACCGGCACCTGTCATCTTAACGCCTGCCTCTGCCGCCTTTGCCACGATAGCCTTGGCACAACCCGGCAATGAATCAAAGGAAATGAAATAGCCGCCGTTAGGCTTTGTCCACTCACCAATCTCAAGACCGCCCAGCTGTTCTTCAAGCGTTGCCTCTACAGCCTCAAATTTCGGTCTTAAGATAGCAGCATGCTTACTCATATGGGCATGCATGTTCGTCATGTTGCCAAAGAAACGAACATGTCTCAGCTGATTAAGCTTGTCATGGCCAATGGTCTGAACCGTCATAGTTGCCAGAAGGTCCTTAATATTGTTCTGGGATGTAGCGACAGCTGCGATACCTGAACCCGGGAAGGTAACCTTTGAAGTTGAGATGAACTTATAAACCATATCCGGATGACCGGCTTTTGTGCATTCCTCAAGAAGTTCCAGGATGGTATCCTGCTTTTCCGGTTCATCATAAAGATGATGGATTGAATAAGCATTATCCCAGAAAATACGGAAATCCGGAGATGCCGGTGTCAGGGCTGCAAAACGTCTGACAGTTTCGTCTGAATAAGAATAGCCCTGAGGATTTGAATACTTCGGTACACACCAGATACCCTTTACATGAGGATCATTATTGACATATTCTTCAACCATATCCATGTCCGGGCCTTCCGGAGACATAGGAATATTAATCATTTCAAATCCGAAATGTTCTGTAATACGGAAATGACGATCGTATCCCGGAACCGGGCAAAGGAACTTTCTCTTTTCATCTTTAAACCAGGGTTCACCGCCGCAGACACCAAACATCATGGCATGGGAAATGGTATCGTACATAATATTCAGAGAAGAATTTCCGTAAATGATCATATCCTCCGGATCTACTTCTGACATGGCGCCCATCAGTTTCTTAGCTTCCGGAATACCGGAAAGAATACCATAGTTACGGCAGTCAGTGCCGGTTTCATCATTGAAATAAGAATCAGAGTTCAGGACATCCATCAGCCCGTTGGAAAGTGCCAGCTGATCCTTTGATGGCTTACCACGGGACATATCGAGATTTAAGCCCTTAGCTTTTACCTCTTCGAATTCCTTTTCAAGTGCTTCCTTCTCTTTAAGAAGTTCTTCTGTGCTCAGATCCTTGTATGCTTTCATCTTCTTACACCTTTCTTTATACAGGTCTCTATGGTCGGGCAGCCATCCGTCCACCTGTTTACAATGTCAAAATAATTTTTATGAGGCAGGTCTGTTCTATTCGGATACAATCTCCCACCATCATGCAAAACCCTATACGTGCCCATAATTTTATAGCAGACTCATTTTTATGTCAATCTTGCCAAAGAGCTTTAAGCATATTAAACTATTACAGAATTCGCGTGCCTTTTCGACATTTTTTTGGTAAACTTCGAAAAGCGTTTTTTTAGAATTTTTTAGAATCAAATAGCAACTTAAAAAAGCATTTCATACAACCGTTTATGACGGCAGGCGAGGCATTTATATGTGGATAGCTGATAATTGGAAAGATTACGAGGTACTGGACACCTCCTCCGGAGAAAAGCTGGAGAGATGGGGTAACCAGATCCTGGTTCGTCCGGATCCCCAGGTCATCTGGAAAACAGAAAAAACAGACCCTCTGTGGAAGAAATGGAACGGTCATTACCACAGAAGTTCCAAAGGAGGCGGCGAATGGGAAACCCGCCATCTTCCCGAAAAATGGCAGATTCATTATGGCGAAACCATCTTTAATCTTCAGCCTTTTGCTTTCAAGCACACCGGGGTTTTTCCGGAACAGGCCGTTAACTGGGATTGGTTTTCTTCCTTAATAAGAGAAGCTCATCGTCCCATCAAGGTGCTTAATCTCTTTGCCTATACCGGCGGTGCTACCCTGGCAGCTCTTTCAGCCGGTGCTTCCGTCACCCATGTGGATGCATCTAAAGGTATGGTGACCTGGGCTAAAGAAAATGCCATTTCTTCAGGTTTGGCGGATCGGCCGGTACGCTGGATCGTAGATGACTGCCAGAAATTTGTTCAGCGGGAAATCCGCCGTGGCAATCACTATGATGCCATTATCATGGATCCACCTTCCTACGGCAGAGGCCCAAAAGGCGAAATCTGGAAGATTGAAACAGAGATCTATGGTTTCTTAAAGGACTGTTCCCAGCTCCTTTCCGATGATCCGCTTTTCTTCCTGCTGAACTCTTATACCACCGGTCTTCAGAGCGGCGTTTTAACTTATATGCTGGAAGATGTGTTGAGCTCCTATCATCCACATGTCGAATCCGGTGAAGTGGGACTTCCCGTTCGGGATTCTTCCCTCGTCCTCCCCTGCGGCTGTGCCGGAAGAGCTACTTTTTAAGAAACCCACCTGTAAAACGCACTTCAGCATTTAGAAATATTTGCTCTGGTATCAATAGTAAGGAAAGGAAAATGAATAGCAATTTTGAAAACGAAAACATGCCAGTAAACGGCAGCCCCAAAAAGCCTAAGAAAAAGAAGAAAGTTATCTTCATCATTTTGGGCATTATTCTGGCTCTTGTTGCCGCCGTTGTGGTCTTTGCAGCTGTAAAATACAACCATTACTACTCTTTGAGCAATTATGTATCAAAATCAGATGCGGCTACTGCGGAAGAAAGTGTGGATGAATCCACCTTGTCCGAGGCTGTCAACGAAGATAATCTGACGGATGAAGAAAAGTCCTATATTGATTCCCAGGCCTCGGCCATAGAAGAGAATCCCACCCTGCCGAATAATTCCAACATTTATAACCTTCTGGTTATCGGTGTCGACAGACGTGATACTTCCTGGAACGGCAACTCCGACTGTATGATTCTTCTTTCTGTCAACAAGGATACGAAGAAGATTACCATGATGTCTTTCATGCGCGACCTTTATGCCAACATCGAACCTTACGGCACCCAGAAGCTGAACTTTTCCTGTGCCATTGGCGGACCTACCCGTGTTGTTTCTGCCATTGAGGAGAATTACAAAGTTGATATCGACAATTATGTCTGCGTTGATTTCACAGCTGTTGAAAATATCGTGGATGCCATCGGTGGTGTTGATATTGACGTCAGAGAAGAAGAAATTCCCCTCATTAACAGTACCGTTGCTGATGACTGCAAATCAAAAGATCTTTCCGTTGATGACAATATGATTCAGTCTGCCGGCACTGTTCACATGAATGGTATGCAGGCCCTAGCTTACAGTCGTCTCCGCTACGTTGGAAATGCCGACTGGGAACGGACAGAACGTCAGAGAAAAGTCCTGACAAAGATATTTAATAAGGTTAAGGCATTATCTCTTTCTGAGCTGGACAGCACGGCTGAAACGGTTCTTCCCATGATCACTCATGATATCGAATCCTCCAAGCTTCTTTCCCTTCTGGCTTCCCTGCCGACATTCTTAAGCTACGAACTTGTCAGCACCCGAGTTCCCTACGATGGAACATACACCATCATCAATGAAATCCTTGTTCCGGATATGGCTACAGAGATTTCCATGATTCAGAATGAGCTTTACGGAGAATAAATCACTTGCCACACAAAAATCCCCTGCATCATGAATGCAGGGGATTTTTGTGCCTTCTTCAATTTTTTAAAACCTTTACCAGTTCCCGCCTATTTCGGCAAAAATTACTCGTCGCCATAGTGACCATAGTATTTACCATAGTATTTACCATAGTACTTATTCTGTTTCATATCCACCTTGTTCAACACGACACCAAGGATGGGACAGTCGGTCATTGCCAGCTGATCCTTAACATTCTCTGCAAATCGGCGGCTCACTTCATTTGCTGCAATAACCAATACGGAAGCATCACATTTCTTGGCTATAACAGCTGCATCGATAACGGAGCCAAGGGGCGTTGCATCGATGATAATATAATCGTAGGTTTTTCTGGCCGCTGCCAAAAGCACATCGAATTTCTTGTTGCCCAAAAGCTCTGCCGGATTTGGCGGTACTACGCCGGCAAAAATGATATGGAGTCTCGGATCCTGGGTATGTTGTAAAACATCTCCCACTGCTGCCAGGCCGGAAAGATAGTGACTCAAGCCTTTAATATTACCTTCCACGCTGCAACGTCCAACCATGACAGAATCGCGAAGATCAGCATCTATGAAGAGAACCTTCTTGCCATCTTCTGCCAGCTCCATCGCCAGTGAAAGGCTTGTAGTTGACTTACCTTCATTCTTCATGCAGCTGGTAAAAACGATAGCCTTCTTATCTGATCCTGCCAGCTCAATGTTTGTACGAAGAATCTTAAATGCCTCAGAAGTTTTTGTGCCGTTTTTCTTTTTCTTAAGTGTTACTGCCATCTTTTCTCTCCTGTCCCTTATCTCTTACTGGATTTCCTTTTGGATTTCTTTGTACGTACTTCATCCTCATCGAGGGGAATCAGTGTCAGGACATTCAAGCCAAGATATTTCTCTACGTCCTCCTTCGTCTTAATCGTATCATCGCGAAGGAAATTCAATGTAATCAATACCAGTATAACAACAAGGCCGATAATGCCGCCTAATGCTGTGTTCTTCATATTGTTTGGAGAAGACGGATTCGCAGGGGTCTGTGCTTCCTCTACCGTATTAACCGCATCCGCATTCATAACCTTAACGATCTGGTCTCCAACTGCTTCCCGGACGGTATTGGCTATATTTTTTGCCCTTTCCGGATCTGAATCCGTTACCTTGATGCTTATAATACGCGTATTGGATGTATTTTCCGTGGAGATTTCCTTTTCCAATGCTCCCCGACTCATATCAAGATTAAGCTTTGAGATAGTCTCCTCCAGTACCGGACCACTGGTTACCAAGGCCATGTAGTCATTAACCAGTTGGCTGCTGAGCTGTACATCGCTGTAAGTAACATTACTGTCTTCATTCTGCTTGGTTAAAACATACATCTTAGTTGTCGCTGTGTATTTCGGGGTAATCAGAAATTTTGTTCCTGCAAAAGCTGCTCCGGCAAAGATCACCACAATCAGAATGATCAAGGGTGCTTTTTTCCAAAAGTGCAGCAACAGCTCACCTAAATCGATGACCGTTTCCTCTTCCTGTCTGTCTATTCTTGACATATAATTTTCCACCTATCTCTTTTAAATTTATAATACTGGAATCTAAAGATGTTTAATTCCAACAGATATTCACAAAAATCTATGGAACCTCCTTATTCCCGTCTTCTGAACAAAAGATTTTTTATATTATCATTGAAAATAGCCTTGGCGTAGTCATAGCCGCAGTGTTTTTCGACATAGGCTGCTGCCTTCTTCATTTTCGGAGGACGGGAATGTGTGTCATGTGCATCACTTCCCACGCAGAAAACCACTTCCTCTTCCAAAAGTTCCCTGACAAAAGCTTTCACCTTGCGACCACTTTTACCCATAATACTTTCTGCATTGACCTGAATGAGAATACCCATATCGTAAATTTTCAGAGCTTTTTCAATATCATCTAAAATCCAAAGATAATGTTCTATATGAGCCAAAATTACCTGATAACCTGCCATCTGAAGCTTCTGAAGACCATGCCTTATGTACTCATACTCTTCTCCGCCATGGAATTCTACCAGAATGCAGGTGCGGTCATTCATGGTCAGAGCCCCGATAGACTCCAGATCTTTTTCAAGATCTTCCCTGTAAAGCAGTTCCCTCCCCCGATAGATTCGCATCTTTTCATCGATTTTCTCTGCTTCCTGACGAAGGGTCATCAAAGACTGCTGTATCCTCTCCGGGGATGCATGTCCTCTTTGTGGATGAAAATGAGGTGTTGCTACGATATAACGGATACCCTCCTTATGGGCCATCTGAAGCATTTTCTTCGCCTCATCCAAATTAGCAGCTCCATCATCTACTCCCGGAAGGATATGACAATGAGCATCAATTAAATATTTCATCATAAAAGAATCCGTCTGCCTTACGTTCGCTATGCTTCAACTGCTATAGAAAAAGTCAACACTTTCATTATACTTGACCGTAGCTTTCTGTCAAAGCAAATATAATTTTCGCTAAAATCAAATCTTATAGTATTTTTTATACCACTGGGCAAACTTCCGTAGCCCATCCCGGATACCAATCTTAAACGTGAACCCATAATCTCTCTCCAGAGCCGTTGAATCGGCATACGT
>CAVDGK010000067.1:0-8273 GCA_963607995.1 Oscillospiraceae bacterium
CCTAAGGCAATGAATGAATTAAAGGGCCGCAAGATCGGTGAAGCAAAGCATGCCGCTGAGATCCTTGCCCAGGCTGAAGAATTGGCAACTAAGATCAATGACAAGACTATCGATATTCCTATCAAAGTTGGAAGCGGCGGCCGCACTTTCGGTTCTGTTTCTACCAAGGAAATTGCCGATGAAGTTAAAAAGCAGCTGGGGGTTGAAATCGATAAGAAGAAATTAAATCTTCAGAACCCAATTAAAGAACTGGGTGTTACGGAAGTTTCTGTCCGTCTCCATCCGGAGGTAACGGTAACCATCAAAGTTCACGTAAAGGAAGCGTAATTCATGGACGAATCCGTCATCAGAAGAATACCGCCTCACAATCAGGAAGCGGAAAAATCCGTCATCGGTGCTATGATGATGAGTCGTGATGCCGTTATTGCGGCTGTGGAAATTCTGGATAAGGATGATTTCTATGAGTCCCGTTATGGCCTGGTGTTTGATGCTTTCCGCAGGCTTAATGAAGAAGGTAAGGCCATCGACCCCATTAACCTTCAGGAGAAGCTGAAGGAAATGGATGCACCGGCGGAACTCTATGACCCGGAATTTATCCGGAATATGGTTGCAGCTGTTCCTACATCCGTCAATATCCGGGATTATGCCAATATTGTTAAAGAAAAGTCGGTTTTGCGTAATCTGATTCGTGTAGCAGAAAATATTGAAAATAAATGCTACGATGGTCATGAGGAAATGCAGGCTATCCTGGACTCAGCAGAGAAAGATGTTTTTGCCGTAACCCAGACCCGAGCTGCCGGGGATGCCGTGTCCATCATGGATATTGCTGTGAAAGCCCTGGATAATATTGAAATGGCATCCAAGTCAAACAGCCATGTAACAGGACTTGCCACCGGCTTTCTTGATCTTGATTACAAAACTTCAGGTCTTCAGAACTCGGACTTTATCCTTGTGGCGGCCCGTCCGTCTATGGGAAAGACAGCCCTTGTTCTGAATATGGCACAGTATATGGCTTTCCGCAAGGACCAGGCCGTGGCTATATTTTCATTGGAAATGTCTCGTGAGCAGCTTATGAACCGTTTGATTGCCATGGAATCTACGGTTAATTCCCAGAACATCCGAACCGGTAAGCTGAATGATGATGAATGGTCAAAGATTATCGAAAGCGTTACGGCTATCGGTCATTCCAAGATGATCATCGATGATACGCCGGGTATTACCCTGGCAGAGATGCGATCAAAGGCAAGAAAATATAAGCTGGATCACGATATTAAGATTATTTTCATTGACTATCTTCAGCTTATGACGCTGGGAGCCAGCAAGAAATCGGATAACCGTCAGCAGGAAGTAGCTGAAATTTCCCGAGCTTTAAAATCTCTGGCCCGTGAGCTGAATATTCCCATTATTGCCCTGTCCCAGTTGAATCGAAGTGTTGAGCAGCGAGACGATCACCGGCCCATGCTTTCTGACCTTCGAGAATCCGGTTCTATTGAACAGGATGCCGACGTGGTTATGTTCATCTACCGTGATGATTATTATCATAAGGATACAGAAGAGAAGAATGTGGCAGAAATCATTATCGCTAAGCAGAGAAACGGCCCTATCGGTACCGTTAAGCTGATCTGGCTGCCGGAATATACCAAATTTGTTAATATGCAAAGAGGCAAGCAGCCGCAGTAAGAGATTGTAACTGTTCGGGCACCATTTGTTATGTCACAGAATAGCGGCAATATAGTAGGAAAAGCAATTTGCGAAAAGGCTATCAAAAAACACCAGAAGAAAAGAAGAGGAGTAAGTTATGTATTCTATCGAAGAAGTCCGCAAAGTGGATCCGGAAATTGCAAAGGCAATCGAAGATGAGATTCAGCGTCAGCAGACACACCTTGAACTTATTGCATCTGAAAACTGGACCAGTCTGGCATGTATGGCAGCTTTGGGTTCACCCTTGACAAATAAGTATGCAGAGGGATATCCGGGCCATCGTTTTTATGGCGGTTGTGAATGCGTTGATGTGGTAGAAGAACTGGCCCGGGAGAGAGCCAAAAAGCTTTTTGGCTGCACCTATGCCAATGTTCAGCCGCATTCCGGTGCTCAGGCCAATATGGCAGTCTTTTATGCATTACTTCAGCCAGGGGATACATTCATGGGCATGAAGCTTTCAGAAGGCGGTCATCTTTCTCATGGTTCTGAAGCCAACCTTTCCGGCTCTTATTTTCATTGCGTGCCCTATGGCGTGGATGAAAATGGCTTCATAGATTATGATGAGTGCGAAAGAATTGCCCTGGAATGTCATCCGAAAATGATCGTAGCCGGTGCTTCAGCTTACTGCCGTATCATTGATTTCAAGAGAATGCGTGAAATTGCAGATAAGGTTGGTGCTTATCTGATGGTGGATATAGCCCATATTGCCGGTCTGGTTGCAGCCGGTGTACATCCAAGTCCTATCCCCTATGCTCACGTTACCACCACAACCACTCATAAGTCTTTAAGAGGACCCCGTGGTGGTATGATCCTCTCAGATGAGGAATTTGCCAAGGAGCATAAATTGAATAAAGCTGTCTTCCCGGGAACCCAGGGCGGTCCGCAGATGCATTCCATTGCTTCCAAAGCCGTAGCTCTTAAGGAAGCTCTTCAGCCTGAATTCAAGGTCTATGCTCAGAAAATCGTTGATAATGCCAAAGCTTTGGCTGATGGTTTGATGAAGAGAGGCGTGGATATCGTTTCCGGCGGTACAGATAATCACCTGATGCTGGTGGATTTAAGAAATCGGGATATCAGTGGCAAGGAGCTGGAAGCCCGTCTGGATGAGGCACATATTACAGCCAATAAAAATACAGTTCCGGGTGAAACTCGCAGTGCCTTTGTCACATCAGGTGTTCGTCTTGGGACTCCGGCCGTTACTACGAGAGGTCTGAATACAGAAGATATGGACAAGGTGGCAGAAGCCATTGCCCTGATGGTTGAATCAGCTGACAATGTAGAAAAGGCCAAAGCTATCGTCAAGAGTCTTACAGATAAATATCCGCTTAAAGCTTAATAGATTAAGCTAAATAGAAGTATTTCCGGCCCGTCCGCATAAGCGGGCGGGTCTTAATATAAGGATAAATAAAGATAGCAGGAATTTCACCATATAAGGACAGGCGCGTTGTGAGCCTTTGGAAATCATTCTGGAGGTGCATGGCAGTAAGCACCTTTGGTGAGCAGGTATGGAACCTTTGAAATCAGGAAAAAGAGGCAGGCATGAGAGTAGCTAAGAGAACAAAAGAAATCATGACGATTTTAGATGAACGGTATGGGACAGAGATACCGGTATATCTCCAGCATGAAAATGCCGGTCAGCTTCTGGTGGCTACCATTCTCTCAGCTCAGTGCACAGATGCCCGGGTTAATGTGGTAACACGGGATCTTTTTAAGAAATATCCGGACATGAATGCCTTTGCCAAAGCATCGCTCTCTGAATTGGAGGAGGATATTAAGTCTACCGGTTTCTATCATAATAAAGCCAAAAATATCATTGGCGCAGCTAAGGTACTGGTGGAAAAATATGATGGTGAGGTACCCTCTGATTTGGAATCCCTTTTGCAACTTCCTGGAGTGGGCCGGAAAACAGCCAATGTCATCCGCGGCAATATTTTCAATGAACCCAGCGTGGTAGTGGATACTCATGTTAAGCGTATTACCTGGCGACTTGGCATCACCGATGAGACAGATCCTGTTAAGATCGAATATGATATTATGAAGAAACTTCCGAAGGACCATTGGATCTGCTGGAATACCCAGATCATCGCTCATGGCCGGTCTATTTGTAAAGCCCAGAGACCGGAATGCGGGGAATGTCCTTTAACGAAATATTGTCGTGAACCCAAGAAAAATTTGCATGCTCAGTAATGAGGCTTTTATATGTTCAAACAACGGAGCAAATTGTGGATATTCCGGGCATATATGAACGACAAGGTGGATTGCCAATACCTTTGATAAATTTGAGAAAGCGTGAATACATATGATGAATAAAAAATTTCAAAGAATCGTTGTAGGCGTTATCGCTATAATCATAGCAGCGGTTATGATTCTCTCTCTTTTGCTCCCAGCTTTGACATAATGATGCTGGAGACAAAACATGAGTAAATAGCCATTATTGCAGTAAAGTGAACTGATTACGAATGCTTTGAAGATTGCGGGAACATGCAGTGCAAAGCAATCCGGGAATCATTGGAAAATCAGAAACATACACTCGGAGATATAAAGTGAGAAAAGGCAAAATTTCAGAGGCGGTTTTAAACCGCTCTGTCTTGAAGAAGATTCACAAAAGAAGAGAAAATATTGTTAAACGGCCCGGTCCTGGTGGTGACGGGGCTGCTTTTTTGATACATGAACATAATGAGATTGTGCTTTCATCGAATCCTGTGACCTATACGGATATTCATCAGGGAAGACTTGCCATTATTCGTGTGGCTAATAATATAGCCGTCTTGGGAGCAGAATTTATCGGCGTTATGTCAACGATTCTTCTGCCGGAAGACGCGGAAGAGTTTCTTTTGAAAAATCTTATGGATGAAATGGAAGGAGTTTGTGCAAAGCTTGGCGGTGAAATCTTAGGAGGTCATACGGAAGTGACCGATGCCGTTACCCGGCCGGTGGTAATGCTGACAGGGGTTGGAAGAATTATGTCAACGAATGTCGAAACTGAACACTATACAGATTCTAAGGAAAAAGCTGGTGAGTCAGAGAATTTAGTTTCAGTTTGTAAAGAAGAAAAGGCAGAAACCATAGCGCGCCTGCCCCATGGATATGGGGTAAAGGCCGGCGACAGCATCATTGCGACTAAAACCATTGCCCTTGAAGCCACGGCCCTTCTGGCTAAGGCAAAAGAAGAAGAGCTGAAGGCTATATTTCCAGATACCCTGGTAGAGCGGGCTGAAGGTTTCTTTGAAAGCCTTAGTATTTGTGAGGATGTCCGTGCCATTAGAAAATGTTCTGTCCATGCACTGCACGATGCTTCGGAAGGCGGTATCTTTGGAGCATTATGGGAAATGGGTTCCGGCAGCGGACTGGGTTTTGAAGTTGACATAAAAAAGATTCCCATCCGTCAGGAAACGGTAGAAATCTGCGAGCATTTTGATCTAAACCCCTATATGGCCCGTTCTTCCGGCAGCCTTCTGATCGTAACACCGGATGGAGAGACGGTCCTCGAAGCCCTTAAGGAGCATGGAATTTCGGCAGCCATCATTGGTGAAATGACACAGGATAAAGCTCGCAAAATTTTAAATGGTGAGGAAGTGCGGTACCTCGATAAACCCCAGATGGATGAACTCTATAAAGTTATGTAACATATGCCTTCCGTCAACATCAAGCTGCCTGTAAGCAAAAGTCTAAAAGACAGAACATGCACTTTGCAAATTTCCGGAGTTATTCCTGCAGTTGTTAAATGTGATAAAAATATTGTTTGCATAAACAAAAGCCATAAAGCAATCACGTGAAGGTGATAAAGCTTTATGGCTTTTTCTGTAAACATGGTAATGGTTTTCCGGTGCTTATTATTCCGGCTCTTTTCCCAACGCCAGCGTAAAGCGGAAACGGGTTCCTACTCCCAGACTGCTGGTAACGGTAATATTTTCGTCATGGGCCCGGATGATTTCCTGGACAATGGAAAGGCCGAGACCCGTTCCTTTCTTATCTTTTCCCCGGGAAGGATCGGATTTGTAGAAACGTTCCCAAATCTTATCAATATTTTCTTCCGGAATGCCGGCCCCTTCGTCACGGACGGAAACCACGCATTTTCCTTTTTTGATTTTCGTTTCCAGGAAAATTGTTGCATTATCTTCACTGAATTTAATAGCATTATCAATGAGATTGTAGAGAACCTGCTGAATCTTCTCTTTATCGGCCCGGACATAGAGGCCGTCTTCGAAAAGAGTCAGGTTAAAGGAAATCTTTCGGGAGCGGCAGGAACCTTCAAAGACGGCAGCCGTATTGCGGATCACTTCATTAATGTCGAAATCTTTAATATCCAGCACCTGTTCATTGTTACGGCGACGGTCAAGATTTTCCAAAGTCAGGGTACTGCGGGTCAGCTTTTCCAGCCGCTCCGCTTCGGACTGAATGATTTTCAGATACTTGGGATGCAGTTCCGGTGGAATAGTGCCATCTGTCATGGCTTCTGTAAAGCCCTTAATGGATGTTAAGGGAGAGCGGAAGTCGTGGGAGACGTTGGAAATAAAGGTTCGCTGGTATTCACTGGATTGCTGGATTTCCTGGGCCATATTGTTTAAGGAATTGGCCACCTGACTGAATTCATCATCCAGCACCAGTTTGATACGGTAATCCAGATGCCCTGCCGTGATTTCATCAGCTCCGGTCTTGATCTTATGCAGAGGGGCAATGACACTGACAACTAAAAGGATAATAAGGAGGGCAGCAAGGGCCAGCACGATACCCACGATAATGAGCATGGAGTGAACCATGCTGCTGACATGCTCACTGATGGTGCTCATAGGCAGGGAAATTGTAAGATATCCTACCACCTTCATCTTGCTCAAAATCGGTGAAATGGCTGTCAGATGCTCATCCTGAAAGTGTCCATAGAAATTGTCAATGGTATAGCGGCCTGTTATGGCTGAATAATCAAAATTGGCGATCTTTTCACCGGAAACCGTGCTTGTGGAAGAATCTGTATCCAATATGATATCGCCGGCGGTATTGAAGATAAGAATGGTGGTTTTCTGGGCCGAGGAAAGGGTTTTCAGATCATCATAAAGATTGGAAATATTATTGGATTTTGAAAATGAAAGAGCCGCATCCCCGGATGAGAGGGATGCGGATTCTGAGCACAAAAATTCCGATTCGTTTTCAATGCAGTTTTTCTGGATAAAAAAAGAACCCAGGGTCAAGGTGGTGAAGATGGCCACCAGGGCAATAACAGCATATAAAATAATAAATCTGGCAAAAACGGATGTCTTCATCGGCGTGTTTTGACCTCGAATTTATAGCCGATGCCCCAGACGGTGCTGATGGACCAGGCTTCATTATCTTTGATTTTTTCACGGATACGTTTAATGTGGACGTCAACGGTACGGGTATCGCCTACATAGTCGTAGCCCCAGATATTATCAAGAAGCATTTCACGGGTAAAAACCTGATTAGGGTGAGATGCCAGATAATAGAGAAGCTCCAGTTCCTTGGGAGGCATTTCCACCGTGTCTCCATTGTAGAGAACGGAATAGTTGGTTTGGTTGACGATGAGCCCCGGATATTCCGCAACCTGGGTTTTGTCAGCTGATTTGTCCGCTTCCGGTACGACTGCCGTCCGGCGAAGAACGGCTTTGACACGGGCTACCAGTTCCTTGGGATCAAAGGGCTTCATGATATAATCATCGGCTCCCATTTCAAGCCCCAGCACCTTGTCAAAGGTTTCACCCTTGGCTGAAAGCATGATGATGGGGGTATTGGACTGCTGGCGAATTTGGTGGCAGACCTGATAGCCGTCGATCCCCGGCAGCATCAGATCCAGAAGGATCAGGTCCGGCTGATAATCATTGAAGGCCAGAAGGGCTTCATTTCCATCTCCGGCAATGGAGGTGTCATACATTTCTTTAGTTAAATAAAGGGAGATGAGCTCAGCAATGTTGCTGTCATCATCTACGATCAATATTTTTTGTTTTCCTGCCATAAGGGTCTCCTTAATTTCTGAATTCGGCAATAGTGACGCCGGCATCGCCTTCGCCATATTCTCCCAGCCGGTAGGAACGGATATGTTTCTGACGGCGGAGATAATCATGGACTGCTGACCTGAGGGCACCGGTTCCTTTGCCATGAACAATCCGCACCTGATTTAGGTGGGAGATATAGGCATCGTCCAGATATTTATCCAGTTCGGCAATGGCATCATCCACGGTTTTGCCCAAAAGGTTGATTTCCGGTGAAATATTCTGGGCCTTGCTGACCCGGATGGATCCGGTGGAAACATGACCGAATGATGTCTTTGAGCCGCCTTCTGATTCAATAAGCTCCAGGTCATCCAGGGAGACACGGGAGCGCATGATACCCATGGTAACAAAAAGGTTTCCCTGCTTATCCGGAAGGGAACTGACGGTTCCCTTGAGGTTCATGCTCAGTACCCGAACATCATCCCCAAGCTTTAAGTCAGAAGCTTTAAGCTTGCCTTTTTTTACAGGTTTTTCGGTAATGGTCTGGGTCTTATTATTAAGCTGATCGATCTTTTTTCGGAGATTGGTACGCTTTTCTTCCTCCGAAAAAAGATCGATCAGCTTAATAAT
>CAVDGK010000068.1:0-8258 GCA_963607995.1 Oscillospiraceae bacterium
GTAAGGGCATAGGACGTAAAGCCGCCATTATGGAAGAGACGGGAGAGCAGCACCAGAAGAGGATAGCTGGAGGAGAGGGAATCATTGCCGATATCGGCATACATATAGACGTTGTCGCCGATAATAAATTTCCAGTAAAGAAGACAAAAAATAAGATTTGTCAGAATAAAAAGAATGAATGCCGGCAGATGCTTTCTGAAGCAGGATGCCTTCTTGGAAGCTGTAAGTGTATTCATAGTCCCTCCAATGGTTTTCTATATATACGAGCAATTAAGGCACTCTTGCGAGGCAAAAATTGCTTTCCACTCATAAAAAAGGAGCGATGCCTTATGGCATCGCCCCTTGTGTTCGAGGTTTATTTAAAGAAGCCTGAAACGGTTTCGATGACCTTGTCGGTATCCTGTTTCGTGAGCCCGTAATACATGGGAAGACGAAGGAGTCTCTCACTTTCTTTCGTGGTGTAGCGGTCTTCTCCATGGAAGCGGCCAAATTTAATACCAGCCGGTGAGGAATGGAGAGGAATGTAATGGAAAACACTCTGGATGCCATTTTCACGAAGATGGCCAATGAGCTTTTGACGTGTTTCCATATCCTTAACCTTGATGTAGTACATATGGGCATTGTGGGTACAGTTCTCCGGAATGGTAGGCTGTTCAATGAAACCAGCCTCAGCCAGAGGTTTAAGACCTTCATCATAACGCTTCCAGCTGTCCATACGGTCATCAAAGATGGTATCAAATTCTTCCAGCTGGGCCCACAGGTAAGCGGCGTTAAGATCGCTGGCCAGGTAGGATGAACCGTAATCACGCCAGGTATATTTATCTACCTGGCCGCGGAAGAACTTACTTCTGTCGGTTCCCTTTTCCCGGCAGAGCTCGGCGCGGTCCCGGTACTCTTCTTTATTAAAGCAGAAGGCACCGCCTTCGCCCATGGAATAGTTCTTAGTTTCATGGAAACTGAAGCAGCCGAAATCACCAATGGTTCCCAGGAACTTTCCTTTATAGGTGGAGCCTACAGCCTGGGCAGCATCTTCAGCTACGTAGAGGTTGTGTCTTTTTGCAATGTCCAGGATGGTATCCATTTCACAGGCAACACCGGCATAATGAACCGGAACAATGGCCTTGGTTTTTTCAGTAATGGCATCCTCAATCAGTTTTTCATCAATGTTTAAGGTATCCGGACGAATGTCCACAAAGACCAGGGTGGCATCTCTCTGAACAAAGGCATCAGCTGTTGAACAGAAAGTGTAGGATGGAAGGATAACTTCGTCTCCTGGCTTAATATTGCAGAGAATGGCAGCCATCTCAAGGGATGCCGTACCTGAAGGTGTCAGATACATATAGGGAGTTTTCAGTCTTTCGGCAAGATAAGCCGAGCATTTTTTGGTAAATGCACCGTCGCCGCAGATTTTGTGAGCTTTGACGGCTTCGCCCATGTATTCAAAGGCTTTATCCACGCAAGGCGGAATATTAAATTCGATCATGTATGCGCCTCTTTTTCTTAATTTGTATATTGAAATTTCTTTTAGTCAAAAGGAATCTCAAGCCATATTTATCACACCATTCTATCATTACTGACAGTTCGTTTCAACCTTGGAAAATAAAGACAGCCGTGAATGGATCGGAAAATGAGAAACTTAAATGAAAAATCCTCTAAGTCTGAACGGAAATGGAAAGCAGGCATGGGCCTCTTTCTTGAAGCACCAAATTGGATGTGTTAAGATGCCTTTAAGCTCTTGAGAAAGACTTAAATTTTGCACGTGAGACCCGCGTTCGAGTCTTGGCGTTTGAATCAATTTGACTGAAAGGAATTTTTATGAATCCCATCATAAAAGAAGATATTGAAAATATACTGGCTGCTCCTTCTATGGACTGGTCACGCTTTAGTAAAAAAACAGTTCTCATAACCGGGGCCTACGGGATGCTGGCTTCTTATCTTGTTTATACCCTGTGCCTTTTAAATGAAAAAGATAGTGATTTTGACTGCAGGATCCTGGCACTGGGACGAAATAAGAAAAAAATGTCGGATCGTTTTGGCGAATTTCTGGATAAACCCTATTTTATTCCTCTTTATGAAAGTGCCCTGGGTATGCATGAGGTGGAAGGAAATCTGGATTTTATTATCCATGCTGCTTCGCCGACAGACCCAAGAAGCTATCTGACAGCACCAGCGGCGGTGATCGGAGCCAATGTCAATGCCACCATGGAACTTCTGGAAATGGCAGTTCGAAAAAAAAGTCAGGGCTTTTTGTTTATCAGCAGCGGGGAAGCTTACGGCGTTCTGGAAAAAGAAGTTATTTATGAGGAAGACGGCGGCATGGTGAAGATCAGTGAACCAAGAAATGTCTATGCCATGAGCAAGAGACTGGGGGAAAGGCTTTGTATGGATTATGCTGAAAATAAAGGCATTCCGGCAAAGATTGTCCGGCCTTCCCATACCTATGGTCCTACCATGGATATTAAACATGATGGCCGGGTATTTGCAGACTTTGTATCCGATGCCGTTAATGGCCGGGATATTGTCATGACGGGAGATGGCAAAGCTTCCCGGGCTTTTATTTATCTGTCGGATGCGGCCCTTGGCTATTTTAAAGTTCTTCTGGATGGAAAAAATGGGGAAGCCTATAACGTTACCAATAATGAAGGTATCCGCACCATCCGTCAGCTGGCAGAATATACCGCATCACTGGCAAAGCCGCCGGTTAAAGCTGTCTTTGGCACGCCGGATGCTTCTTATAAGGAAAATGCCAATAAAAAAGCCTCAATCCGCAGTACAGAGAAACTGGAGAGTCTGGGATGGAAGGCATCCGTTTCGCCGGAGGAAGGTTTCAGGAGAACGGTGGACAGTTTCAGGATTACGGAAAGTTGCTGTGTATAACTTTTTCTGCATAAGAAAGTCCCTTATCGTGAAAGGTATGGCCTTTATGCTTTTAAAATGATCATCTGGTTCATAAAGTTTTTATATGAGCAAGTTGAGACGCGGATTGTGAATATCCTTAAATAGTGCAGGTTATCCGGTAGGGCATGAAAAAAGAATGTTTTAACTCAAATTTTACGATAACTTGCTATGAGTTAATATTTTTGTTATAATCACCACAACTATATTTATGCAAAAATTTGGAGGAAAGTCATGAGAACGTACGTGGTAACCGGCGGTGCCGGCTTTATCGGTTCTAATTACATTCACTACATGTTCAAAAAATACGGCGATACCATCCGTATTATTAATGTAGACAAGCTGACATATGCCGGCAACCTGGAAAATCTGAAGGACGTTGAGAACTATCCGAACTATACTTTTGTTCGTGCTGACATCTGCGACAGTGAAGCTATCAATAAGATCTTTGAAGAGAATGATGTTGATCGTGTTGTTCACTTTGCAGCTGAATCTCATGTTGACCGATCCATTAAGAATCCGGATGTTTTTGTAAAGACAAATGTTCTGGGTACCCTGACCATGCTGAATGCAGCAAAGGCTGCATGGGAACTGGAAGATGGCTCATTTAAGGCAGACAAGAAGTTCCTGCATGTTTCAACAGACGAGGTTTATGGTTCACTGGATAATCTGACAGACTTCTTCTATGAGACCACACCTTATGATCCCCATAGTCCTTATTCAGCCAGCAAGGCTTCTTCTGATTTCCTTGTAAAGGCTTATATCGATACCTATCACTTCCCGGCTAATATTACTAACTGCAGTAATAACTATGGCCCGTATCAGTTCCCGGAGAAGCTGATTCCCCTTGTTATCAATAATGCTCTTCACGGCAAAGATCTCCCGGTTTATGGTGATGGCAAAAATATCCGTGACTGGCTTTATGTTGAAGATCACTGCAAGGGCATCGATCTGGTTCAGGAAAAAGGTGAACTTGGACAGACTTATAACATCGGTGGACATAATGAAAGACAGAACATCCAGATCATTCATATCATTCTGGATACTCTTCAGGAAATGCTTTCCGATGATGATCCGAGAAAAGCTCTCGTTTCAGAAAATCTTATTAAGTTTGTTACAGACCGTAAAGGTCATGACCGCCGTTATGCTATCGCTCCGGACAAGATCAAGGCTGCTGTAGGCTGGTATCCGGAAACCTGCTTCGAAGAAGGCATTAAAAAGACGATCAAATGGTATTTTGAGCATGAAGACTGGATGGCAAATGTAACATCAGGCAATTATCAGTCTTATTATGAAGATATGTATGCCAACCGTTAAACGGAGGTAAAAGGAGAAAAAATGAAGGGTATTATTTTGGCCGGTGGATCCGGTACAAGGCTTTATCCTCTGACAAAAGCTGTCAGTAAACAGATTATGCCGGTTTATGATAAGCCGATGATCTATTATCCGCTGTCAACTCTGATGCTGGCCGGTATCCGCGATGTTCTGATTATTTCAACACCCCGGGACCTTCCGGTTTTCGAAGAGCTTTTCGGAACAGGTGAACAGCTGGGTATGCACTTTACCTATAAGATTCAGGAACAGCCAAGAGGACTGGCTGATGCCTTTATTATCGGTGAGGAATTTATTGGAGATGACCGGGTTGCCCTGGTTCTTGGCGATAATATTTTCTATGGCCAGAGCTTCTCAAAAGTTTTGAAACAGGCCGCTGAGAGAGAAGAAGGCGCTACCATTTTCGGTTACTATGTTAAGGATCCGAGAGAATATGGTGTCGTTGAATTTGATGAAAATGGCAAGGCTATTTCTCTGGAAGAAAAACCGGCTCAGCCTAAGTCAAATTATGCGGTACCGGGCCTTTATTTCTATGACAACAGCGTTGTGGAGATCGCAAAGAACATTAAACCTTCAGCAAGAGGTGAACTTGAGATCACAACAGTTAATGAGGAGTACTTAAAGGCCGGCAAGCTTCATGTAGAGATCATGGGACGTGGTTTTGCATGGCTTGATACAGGAAACCATGACATGCTTCTTGATGCAGCTAACTTTGTAGCTGCTTTCCAGAAGAGACAGGGTCTTTATGTTTCCTGCATTGAGGAAATTGCTTATAAGAGAGGATTCATTGATAAAGAACAGCTTATTAAGCTGGCTCAGCCTCTTCTTAAAACCGCTTATGGCCAGTATCTCATTGATATTGCAAACGGATTATAAAAATATGCAGGCGGGAGAGCCAGCGTCATAGCGGTTTGTGCCGCATTTTATCAGGAAACGTGCCCCCGGCACGTTTTCTGCGTGCTTATGAAGATGTTAAAAAAAGCACAAATCGATGCCCAAATTTCCATGCTGAAGCAAAAAAACACTATGAAAAAGTGTTTGTGAAGGGAATTTGACAGCCTGATTTACTGTTCTTTTTAGGCGTATAAAGAAAAATAAGATAAAGGAGTCAGAAAAAATGGGAAAGATTACAGTTGAAACCTGTGATATTGAAGGCCTGAAAGTTATCACCCCTACCGTTTTCGGTGATAACAGAGGCTATTTTATGGAAACTTATAATTATAATGATTTTAAAGAAGCTGGTATTCCGGAAGTTTTTGTTCAGGATAATCAGTCTTCATCAAGAAAAGGTGTTTTGAGAGGTCTGCATTTCCAGATTAACTTCCCGCAGGACAAACTGGTTCGCGTGGTTCGCGGTAAAGTCTGGGATGTAGCCGTTGACCTTCGTGAAGGCTCAAAAACTTATGGCAAGTGGTTCGGTGTTGAGCTTTCAGCCGAAAATAAGAAACAGTTCTTTATTCCCAAGAATTTTGCTCATGGCTTCGTTGTTCTTTCCGATGAGGCAGAATTCTGCTATAAGTGCACGGATTTCTATCATCCCAATGATGAGGGTGGCTTAGCTTACAATGATCCGGATATCGGTATTGAATGGCCTATCCCGGCAGACATGGAACTTATCCTCTCTGACAAGGATCAGAAGTGGAGCGGCATTAAGGCTTTCACGGAAGCAAAAAACAAGTAATACAGGTAATTAAAAGATATGAATAAAAAAACCAAGTTTATTGGTGTCATATTAGCCGTTTTGGTAATCCTGGCTAATGTGTTCATTTGGAACTGGCACACCTATACACCGGCTACGGTAACTATGACTTTTACGTTGTCATCTGATACGGCAGGAAACCTGCAGGTTTTCTATTCGGATTATGATTATTCCTGGGTTGAGAGCAATAGCACAACGGTTGCTTATCAGCCTGTTCAGGGAGAGGTAGAGACTTCTGTCAAAGTTGGTGCCGCTCAGAAATATGTGCGGATCGATACCGGTGAAGCAGAAGGCAACTGGACTTTAAAAAATATAAAATTCAGTTATGGCGATGAAGAAGAAGCTGTATCCGCATCTTCTTTTGGCAGTGCTATTTCATCAAATGACATCGAAAGCTTTGACGATTCAAAGGATGCGATCACGATTTCAGCTAAAAGCGGGGATCCCTACGTCGTCCTTGCAACACCGGAGAACCAGTGCGCCTCAAAGGCGGTAGCTAAATCTGATAGAAGTACCATGGTCATCAAGATACTGGCCTTTATTCTTCTGGATGTGACAGCCATTGGTGTCTTTATTCTGAGAAAAAAAGTGCTGGTTCTGCCTGTTGAGATTTTCCAAAATCGCCGTCTTATTCTAAAGCTGGCTAAAAATGATTTTAAGACAAAATATGCCGGTTCTTACCTTGGTATTTTCTGGGCTTTCGTCCAGCCGGTGGTAACAATCCTGGTTTATTTCTTTGTATTCTCAGTAGGCTTTAGAAGCGGTTCGGTTTCTAATGTTCCCTTCGTTGTCTATCTGGTATCCGGTCTTGTACCCTGGTTCTTTATCCAGGATTACATGAATTCCGGTACAAATGCTTTGATTGAATACAGTTATCTGGTTAAGAAGGTGGTCTTTAAGATCAGCGTCCTGCCAATGGTGAAAGCGATTTCGGCCTTCTTCGTCCATGCTTTCTTCATTGCTATTACGATTCTGATTGCCGTCCTTTATGGTATCAATCCGGGACCTTATGTGATCCAGGTTATCTATTACTTCTTTGCCATGTTTGTTTTCGGGTTGGGCATTGTTTACGGAACCTGCGCTATTGTCATCTTTTTCCGGGATCTTACCCAGATTATCAACATTATTTTGCAGGTAGGCGTCTGGACCATTCCTATTATGTGGGATATTTCCGTGGTAGGTGAGAAATGGCAGTGGCTGTTTAAGGTTAATCCTATGTATTACATTGTAAATGGATACAGAGAGTCTATTTACGGACATACCTGGTTCTGGCATGATCTTGGCCAGACAGTGTATTTCTGGGCTGTTACACTGATTCTTTTTGTAGTTGGTACGGTTATCTTCAAGAGACTGAAGATCCACTTTGCCGATGTATTATAAGGAGGCAGTGCAATGAGCGATGAAATGAATAAAATGACAGCCCAAGAGGCAATCATGGAAAATAATGAAAATAAAATGCCGGAGGCTTCTGAAAATGCAGAAGCTTCCGAAGTAAATTTTGACGAAAATAAAATTGAAGCTATTGCCGTGGACCATGTCAGCAAGCTTTATAAGCTTTATGATAAGCCTATGGATCGTCTGAAAGAGGCACTTGGCTTTACACGTCAGAAAAAATATACAGAG
Source organism: Oscillospiraceae bacterium (assembly GCA_963607995.1). Lineage (GTDB taxonomy): Bacteria > Bacillota > Clostridia > Lachnospirales > Lachnospiraceae > Chordicoccus. The sequence goes on from CAVDGK010000068.1 coordinate 7,550, forward strand.
CATTATGCTTTGAAAGACGTTGACTTCAGTGTCTATCGTGGTGAAACCGTAGGCATCATCGGAACCAATGGTTCCGGTAAGTCAACTATTTTGAAAATTATTACCGGCGTCCTGGCTCCGACGGAAGGCGAGGTTCGGGTTAACGGACGTATTTCAGCCCTTCTTGAACTGGGTGCCGGCTTCAATATGGAATATACCGGTCTTGAAAATGTCTATTTAAACGGCACCATGACCGGCTTTACCCGAGAAGAGATCGATGCCCGACTGGATGACATCTTAAGCTTTGCCGACATCGGTGATTTCATCCATCAGCCTTGTAAGACTTATTCCAGCGGTATGTTCGTCCGTCTGGCTTTTGCCGTGGCTATTAATATCGATCCGGAAATTCTCATTGTTGATGAAGCTTTGTCAGTCGGTGACGTTTTCTTCCAGGCAAAGTGTTATCACAAATTTGAAGAATTTAAGAAGCAGGGTAAGACGATTCTTTTCGTCAGCCATGACCTTGGTAGTATTTCCAAGTATTGCGACCGGGTTGTTCTCTTAAATAAAGGTGTGAAACGTGCTGAAGGTTCTCCTCAGGAAATGGTAGATCTTTACAAAAAACTTCTGGTTAATCTGGATGACGAAGAAGAGCAGCCTAAAGAGCCGGAAACTGTTGAAGAAACCACTGAAGAAGCAGGGACTGCAGACGCGGCAGCTGAAGATGAGG
>CAVDGK010000069.1:0-8150 GCA_963607995.1 Oscillospiraceae bacterium
GGCCTTAGCACTCCTGCACGGCAAGACACGCTCCCGCTCCGCTCGTCGAGCAGCGGAACTAAGTTCACCGTTCGCACAAGTGCTCCGGTTCACTAAGTACCGGCCTCCTCGAGGGTCTTCCTTAGCAGGGGTGCATAAGCCTTGCTCTGTGTATCAAAACAGGCGAGACGTACGGTAAAAAACTATAGTATTTTGCATTATGGATAAAGCATATGTTATACTTTTTCAGTATGTTTAATAATAGATATTAGGGAGAATAATATGAACGAAAAAAATGAATTCAAGCCTTACATTCCCGCAGAGAAGGTAACGGCAGAAATGACCGTGACTTCCGTGGTCATGGGTATCATTCTGGCGGTGGTCTTCGGCGCGGCAAATGCCTACTTGGGACTTCGTGTAGGTATGACCGTATCGGCCTCCATACCCGCAGCTGTTATTTCCATGGGTGTTATCAGAGTCATTATGAAGAAAAACTCCATTTTGGAGAGCAACCTGGTGCAGACCATCGGATCAGCTGGTGAATCCTTGGCTGCCGGTGCTATCTTCACTATGCCGGCGCTTTTTTTATGGGCTGAAGAAGGTCTGTGTGAAAAGCCAAATCTTGTAGAAATCACATTGATTGCCCTTTGCGGTGGTATTTTGGGTGTGCTTTTCATGGTACCTCTTCGTAATGCTCTTATCGTAAAAGAGCATGCCACACTTCTTTATCCGGAAGGCACAGCCTGCGCTGACGTTCTTCTGGCCGGTGAAGAAGGCGGTTCCAATGCCTCTACGGTCTTTTCGGGTATGGGTCTGGCGGCTGTATTTAAATTTGTTGTTGATGGTATCAAGGTTATCCCGGCTGATATTTCTATCGCATTTAAGTCCTTTAAAGGTGAAATCGGTACAGAAGTTTATCCGGCCCTTTTAGGTGTAGGTTATATCGTTGGACCGAAGATTGCCTCCTTTATGTTTGCCGGAGCATTAGTTGGTTGGATGGTGATCATTCCCACGATCTGCCTTTTCGGACCAAATACCTGGCTTTATCCGGCAGATGCAGGGGTAACTATTTCCCAGCTGTATGAAAGCGGTGGTGCTTCTGCTATCTGGAGTTCCTATGTTAAATATATTGGGGCCGGTGCCATTGCAACTGGTGGTATCATTTCCCTGATTAAATCTCTTCCTCTTATCTTCAGTACTTTTAGGGATTCCATGAAGAGTGTTAAGGGCGGCAGCCAGAAATCCATGCTGAGAACGGATAGAGATCTTCCTATGAGCTGGATTCTGATCGGTATCGTAGCTATGGTGGTCATCATCTGGGCTGTGCCGGCTATTCCGGTTAATCCCCTTGGAGCTGTCCTTATCGTTGTCTTTGGCTTCTTCTTCGCAACCGTATCATCCCGTATGGTTGGTATGATCGGAAGCTCTAACAACCCGGTTTCCGGTATGGCTATTGCCACGCTTCTTATTGCTACCATTTCTATCAAGAGCAGCGGTCAGACAGGCATTGATGGTATGAAGGCAGCTATTGCTATTGGTTCTGTTATCTGCATCATTGCTGCTATTGCCGGTGATACATCACAGGATCTGAAGACAGGTTATCTCCTTGGTGCTACCCCCAAAACACAGCAGATTGGTGAAATCATTGGTGTTGTTGCAGCAGCTCTTGCTATCGGTGGTGTCCTCTACCTTCTGGATGCAGCCTGGGGTTATGGTGGTGCTGAAGTACCGGCTCCGCAGGCTCAGCTGATGAAGATGATCGTTGAAGGCATCATGGGCGGCAATCTTCCCTGGAACCTTGTTTTTATTGGTGTATTCCTGGCTTTGGCCTTGGAAATTCTGAGAATTCCGGTTATGCCTTTTGCCATCGGTCTTTACCTGCCGATTTACTTGTGTGCTACAATCATGGTTGGCGGTGTTGTTCGTCTTGTTATGGATAAGCGTAAGAAGGTGGATGAAAAGACTAAGGAAGAGCAGTCCACAAACGGCACCCTTTTCTGTGCCGGTATGATTGCCGGTGAAGGTCTTGTGGGTATCGCCCTGGCTATTCTTGCCGTTATAGGTGTCAGCATCGATCTCTCCGGAAGCCTTAATCTGGGAAATATAGGTGGTCTGGTTCTTTTGATCATTATGATCCTTTGCCTGGTGAGATTTTCCCTTAGAAAGAAAAAGGATGCCTGATAGGAAACGGCATTATAAAGTCTTTCTGGGAGTAATGTGAAAAGTCATGAAGAAAACAAAGAAAGCTATTAATTATCTGAGCCTTATTCCGGTAAGATCCGCACTGATCCATTCCCATAAGGATCGCAACAACAAGATCGTCCTGGAAATTGAAAATACTGGTGCATTTAATAAGATTGCTCAGACCATTTTTAATAAGCCAAGGGTTACAAATGTTCATTTGGATGAGTTGGGAACCTTTATCTGGCCCCTTATTGATGGGGAGAGAACGGTGTCGGATATTGCGGATCTTGTGAAGGAAGAATTCGGTGAGAAAGCAGAGCCGCTGTATCCGCGAATTGTTAAGTACTTCCAGATTGTAGAAAGTTATCGGTTTATTCAGTTTAAAGAATAAGATAAATGAAATTTTGGTATGATTAAAATAAAAGCTCCGGAAACGTTATGTTTCCGGAGCTTTTTAAGAGGGAGAGAAATTTTTAAGTTTTAAGTTTTGGGTGTAGTGCAATTGGGAAGTTATTTCCTTATATCAAGGTTTTGAATCAAATGTACTGTCTGTTATGAATTCCAGCTGATCTTTGTAATTTTAGGACTATCACTGTTATATCTTACCTGATGCCAAGCTTCTGCATGACGCCAAATGGAAAGATCGTAGGTATCGTTGGTTTCATCTGTGAAATGAAGGTATCCGTATCCACTGAAGAAGCCTTCGGGTCCTCTACCATGTACATGAGCAACATAGGGATAAAGAACTGCAATGATGTCGCCGCCATCGCCTACGAGGTCTCCTTCGTACCGGGTGTAGAAGCTATCAATATATCCGCCATCATTAAATGTAATGATATCCTTCAGCGGCATGCCACAGATTTCGGTAAGAGGATTTTCGGCTGTAAATTCTTTTTTAAGGATGATATAACCGCTTCCATCTTCTTTGACGTAGGCTTCGGCATTTTCATCACAATAAATGGATGCACCTCCATCTGCCTGAACTTTTTTGGGATTGTAAGCAACGATGGATGTAATAGTAACGGCTGCAACAGCAACGGCTGCGATAACTTTTGTAAATAATTTATTGATCTTCATAATATTTTCCTCCTCTGGAAAAGTGTGTTTTGTTTTATATCTATTTATACGAGGGGATTTTGGGGAGGGCTAATAGATTGAAAAAAATAAATGGTTTTTTAACGATATTTGAAATGAGTCAGAATCGGATTTTATAAAAGTGCAAGTAGCGAAGCGGATTGCGAATATTCTTGATAGACTTTTTACGTGATGCCAGGTTTTGGAAATCCTTTTAAATGGTATAATGTGGAACAAATATTGGGCAATTACGTGATACAATTTTAGAAAAGCCCAGATGGAATCTTTGGCCGCTTAATGGCTGCGTGGTTCATAAAGTATTGCTGGAGAAAGGTAAAATTTATGGGATATCTTTATTTTGTAAGGCATGGGCAGACCGTGTGGAATGTTGAAAACAAAATCTGCGGTGCGACGGACAGTCCATTGACTGATAAAGGCAGAGAACAGGCAAAAGAGGCAGGAAAAAATATCCTGGCTGAAGGAATAAAAGCGGATGAAATTCTTTGTTCACCTTTAAGTCGTGCGGCTGATACAGCAGCGATCATTTCAAAAATGACGGGAATTCCCTACAGGGTGGAACCCAGGCTTGTGGAACAGAATTTTGGAAAATGGGAATCTACACCACGGGATGGAAAGGACTTTCAGACAGCCAAAAGATCTTTTGTGTGTCGTTATGAAGGGGGCGAGTCGATGCTTATGCTGGCCCAGAGAATTTACAATCTGCTGGATGAACTTAAGGCAGAATCTGGGGAAAAGACTTACATCCTGGTGGCTCATAATGGGATCTCAAGGATGGTGAAGTCTTATTTTACGGATATGACAAATGAAGAATTTGCATCTTTTGGCGTGAAAAACTGTCAGGTAGTTAGGTTTGAATTTTGAAGTGAAAAATAAACTCTGAAGGCGGTATGCTATATGCAGACAAGAAAAGAACTTGCGCATCTTATTGATGTGGCAGCCGGCCGCATTCCGGCAGATACGGTTATTAAGAATTGTAAAGTGGCAGATGTTTATGCCGGTGAGGTCGTAGAAGGTGATATTGCCATTTGCGATGGAAAAATTGCAGGCATTGGCTGCTATGAAGGAAAAGAAAGTGTCGATGCAAAGGGGCTGTATGCCCTGCCGGGATTCATCGACAGTCATATTCATATTGAATCATCTTACGTAACACCGGAGGAAATAAGCCGGCTTATCGTTCCTCATGGTGGAACAACCATCATTGCGGATCCCCATGAAATTGTTAATGTCTGTGGGCTTAAAGGCCTTGATTATATGATAGAGGCTGCTAAAGGGACAGCTCTTGATATTAAATTTATGCTGCCCTCCTGTGTGCCGGCAACTGCCTTTGAAAATTCAGGAGCCGTTATCGATGCTGAAGCCATGAAAATGCCCATTGGGAAGGAAGAAATCCTGGGCCTTGGAGAGTTTATGAATTTTCCAGGGGTTGTTAATGCCGATGGGCCAACCTTGGATAAAATCGTTCTGGCTCAAAATTATAATAAAGTTATTGATGGTCATGCACCGGGTTTAAAAGGCAAAGGGATAAATGCCTATGCAGCGGCCGGTATCCTGGCGGATCACGAATGTGAAACAGTGGAAGACATGCAGGATCGTATTCGCTGCGGTATGTATGTTATGCTGCGTGAAGGTTCGGCCTGTCACAATCTCAGGGCCCTTCTTAAAGGCGTTACCGCTGAAAATGCTCGGCGCTGCGTTCTTTGCTCTGACGATCGTCAACCGAAGACCATGCTTCATGAAGGGCATTTGGATAACCATCTTCGTATCTGTGTGGAGGAAGGTTTGGATGCCATAACGGCGATTCGAATGGCCACTCTGAATGCTTCCGAGTGCTTTAACCTGAATGACCGTGGCGCTATCGCACCGGGCAAGAGGGCGGATATTGTTCTTGTAGAGGATTTAAAGGAATTTAAAGTCAGAAAGGTCTGGACAGCCGGTCAGCTTGTGGCGGAAGATGATCGTTATATTCCGGAGGTTAAACGGGTTGATGCTTCCAGTGTCAAAGGAAGTGTGGTTGTGAAGGATTTTTCAGTCAATAAGCTGAAAATGCATTTAAAAAGCATTCATGTTAATGTCATTGGTATTATGCCCGGTGGGGTTGTGACACAAAAGAGAATAGCCAATATTAAAATCGATGAAAATGGTGATTTTGTCCGCGATCCGCAAGTTGATATTGTAAAGATGGCCGTTGTAGAGAGGCATAAAGGAACGGGCAATGTAGCGACGGCTTTAATTGAAGGATATGGTATTAAAGAAGGGGCAGTGGCACTTTCCATTGCACACGATTCCCACAATATTATTACCGTTGGTGTCAGTGATGAGGAAATGGCCTGCGCCGTCGAGGAACTCAAAAAGCAGGAAGGCGGCATTGTTCTCGTTAAAAATAAAAAGGTAATCGAATCCATGCCCATGCCTATTGCGGGACTTATGAGTGACCAAAGCGGTGAGTGGGTAGAGGAAAAGGTGAGTGCTGTCCACGAGGCAGCTTATAAAGAACTGGGAGTTAATGAAAACGTGGAGCCGGTTATGACTCTTTGCTTTATGTCCCTGGCGGTTATACCGGAACTCAAGTTGACGGATATGGGACTTTTTGATGTTGATCAGTTTAGTTTTATTCCCATAGAAGCGGATTGAAGCTGAAAAATAATGAGGATCCGGAAGGATTATGTTTTAGACGGTTAGTATTTTAAGAATAAAAACAGCTCCGGAAACATTTGGTTTCCGGAGCTGTTTAAAAGAGGGAGAGAAATTTTTATTTATAAGTTTAAGGTGTCGTGCAATAGGGAAGGAACTTCTTTATTAAAGGTGTTGCCCGTTATGAATTCCAACTGATTTTGGTGATGAGAGGTTGATCACTTCCGTAGCTTACGCTGTGCCATTTTTCTTCATGACGCCAAATGGAAAGATTGTAGGTGTCGCCGGATTCATCTGTAAAGTGAAGATGTCCTGCTCCGTTGAAGAAACCGGAGGGGCCTGCACCATGAACAGTGGCTAAATGAGGCCAAAAAGCAGATAGAAAGTCACCAACATCACCCATGTAATTGTCTTTATCCTCAAAAGTATAGTATGTATCGATATAACCGCCGTCATTAAAAGTAATAATATCTTTCAACGGAACACCGCCGATTTGGGTAAGGCGATCTTTAGTGGTGAAATTTTTACGAAGTTCAATGTAGCCGCTTCCATCAGCATTGATATAGGCTGTAGCGAATTCATCAGCCAGAATACGTTCTTCAGCTGCATGCACATTTTTCGGAGATGCAACAGTGACGGTAGTAATAGTAACGGCTGCGATAGCTGTAGCTGCGATGACTTTGGTAAATAATTTATTGTTTTTCATAATAATTTCCTCCTCTGGAAAAGTGTGTTTTGTTTTATATCTATTTATACGAGGAGATTTAGTGGAGAGCTAATAATTTGAGAAAATTGAAAATATGTTAAAATCGGATGTTGGATTCATTAAAACAGCTGAAGAAGAAATACGATTGAACAAAAGCGGGCAAAAGAGGTGTTGAGTTGAAAAAGGTTATGGTCAACATTATTGTGATAGGAATTCTTATTATATCAGCCATTTGGGCTTTTATATTTATAGAAGCTTATACAAATACAGCTCAGGGGGACGAAAAAGTCATTATTGTTCTTGGGGCAAAAATGAAAGGTAATGAACCGTCCCTTTCGCTAAAAAACAGGCTTGATACGGCCTACGATTTTGCCACTGAACATCCGGATGCCATCATAATTACTTCTGGTGGCAAAGGGAGTGACGAAGTTGTAGCAGAGGGAGACGGCATGAAACAGTACCTTGTGGAAAAAGGTCTTGATGCATCACGGATCATTGCAGAAACGGAATCCGCAACAACAGAGGAAAATTTTAAAAATTCGATGCAGATATTAAGCAATCTTGGTTATGATGTATCAGATCCTGTCGTTTATGTTACCAATAACTATCATTGCTTCCGGGCCGGTTGTTATGCAAAAAAAGCCGGTTTCGAAAATGCCAGGGAACTGCCGGCAAAAACACCGGTTTCGGTCTTTATTCCAAGCTGCCTTCGGGAAATTTTGGCTCTTGGTAAACTCATTTTGACGTATTGGCAATAATTTGAAAATGATAGTTACACTAGGGCCGAAAAAAAGCTCCGGGAAGGTTTACTTCCGGAGCTTTTTAAAAGAGGGAGAGCGAATATTTTAAGTTCAATAATGTAAGATAATTTCAAGTTAAATGTGTTGGTTATTATGAATTCCAGCTGATCTTTGTAATGGTCGGATCAGAACTGCTATATCTTACCTGATGGAAACTTTCGTCATGCAGCCAAATGGAAAGGTTGTAAGTATCATTCGTCTTGTCAGTAAAGTGCAGATGGCCGGCTCCGCTAAAGAAACCTTTAGGTCCGGCACCATAAACGACAACACCGTTTGGAGAAAAAGCTGCGAGAATACAGGGAACTGAATCTACAAAAGAGTAAAATGATTCAACATAGCCTCCATCATTAAAGGTAATAATATTTTTTAAATCAACACCGCCAATCTGGGTGAGGCGATCATTACTGGTAAAGGTCTTATTGAGTTCAATATAGCCACTTCCGTCTGCATTGATATGGGCCGTGGCATTTTCGTCTGAAATGATACGTTCTGTATTTTCATTGGAAGTGGTTTCGGCTGCATGAACATTTTTCGGGGATGCAACAGTGACGGTTGTAAGAGTAATGGCTGCGATAGCAACAGCTGCAATGACTTTGGTAAATAATTTATTGTTTTTCATAATAATTTCCTCCTCGGAAAGATTGTGTTTTGTTTTATATCTATTTATACGAGGGGATTTGAGAGAAGAATAATAATTCCCTGATAAAAGGATATTCAAGTTAAAATTTTCAATGCAGGTAAATTCTCATTGAAAA
>CAVDGK010000070.1:0-8103 GCA_963607995.1 Oscillospiraceae bacterium
AAACACCTAAGCAAAAAAGAAGAAACTCAATCTAACTAAGCTAAGCATTTACACAACACCACAAAGCAGTACCAATTAAGCAAAACAACTAAATAAAGCAAAACCAATTAAAAAAACGACACAACAAATGCAAAACAACTAAGCTAAGCAACTAAGTAAATTTGGAAAACAGGATAATCAAACAGGAGGAAAAAGAAATGTTGGATTTTACTAATCAGGTAGTTCTCGTAACAGGTGCAGGTTCAGCTAAAGGTATGGGACGTGTTATTGCTCAGACATTTGGTAAGCAGGGCGCTAAGGTTGTTATCTGCGATATCAACCAGGAAGGCTGCGATGCTAACGTAAAAGAAATGCAGGATATGGGCATTGAAGCTACAGGCTATGCTGTCAACCTGACAGATGAAGCTGCTGTTGAGGATCTGGTTGCAAAAGTTATGGAGAAATATGGCCGTATTGATGTTCTCATCAACAATGCCGGTGTATCCCAGAAAGTTACAGTTGCTGATATGAAGCTTAGCGATATGCAGCGTATCTTCAATGTTAATATGTTCGGTCTGTTCCTGATCACACAGAAGGTTTGCGAGATCATGAAGAAACAGAAATATGGCCGTATCGTACATCTGTCATCTGTATCCGGTAAGAGAGGCGGTGGTATCTTCGGTGGTGCTCACTATTCAGCTTCCAAAGCAGCTGTTCTTGGTTTCTCCAAGAACCTGGCACGTGAAGTATCTTCCTATGGCATCACAACAAACTGTGTATGCCCGGGTCTGATCAATACAGAAATCTGGAAATCTCTTCCGAAAGAACAGGCTGATGCTGTTATCAGCGGAATCCCCATGGGTCGTCCCGGCGAACCCCAGGAAGTTGCTGATACCATCGTTTTCCTGGCTTCAAAAGAAGCTTCCTATATTACAGGTGAGGAAATCGATATCAACGGCGGTCAGCACATGGACTAATCAAGACTCAATCAATTGCCATTTGAGAGACCTTAAAGAAAAGGGGCAAGTGAAATTCACTTGTCCCTTTTCTGTGCGTTTTATAATAAGAAGATATTATGGAAATCACTTCGTGAACCCATAGTTGAAATACAAGTCATTTTCAAAGAAGGATTAAACTTCTTCTCCACGATTATATTTTTCGATTACCTTATGAATACGATCCACCGGATCCAGGAGCGGAGAGATGGTGCAGTCGTGATTTAAAGTATCGATGATAAGAGCAATAAACTTGCTCATGTCACAGCTGTGATAATAAGGCTTATTTAAAAGCTCATCCGGCTGGTAAACCAGGTTGGTGGTGAAAAGGTAATCAAAAAGTCCTTTTTCATAAGCATCATCAATTTCCTGAAGACCATTGGTAAAGATACCAAAGGTAGCGCAGATAATGACTCGTTTAGCACCGCTTTCCTTAAGTCTCTTTGCTGTATCAATAATGGTTTGGGCGGAAGAAATCATATCATCGATGAGGATGGTATCTTTTCCCTCCACGCTGCTGCCAAGAAATTCTACAGACACCAGTGGATGTTTGCCGTCCTCTGTGGTTGTGGAATAGTCCAGACGATCATAATACATACCCATGTCAACACCCAGAACATTGGCCAGGTAAACGGCACGGTTCATACCGCCTTCATCCGGGCTGATGGACATAAGATGCTGGGCATCGACCTTAATATCCGGCACAGTCCGCAGAATATTTTTTATAAACTGGTAGATGGGACGGAAAGTCTGGAAACTGCTCATGGGAATGGCATTTTCAACCCGGGGATCGTGGGCATCAAAGGTGATGAGATTATCGACACCAAGATTAGCCAGTTCCTGAAGCATATGCGCACAGTCAAGAGAATCATGACCATCGCTGAGCTGACGACGTCCTTCGTAAAGGTAGGGCATAATGACATTGATTCGTCTTGCCCGGTTGCCGATGGCACCGATGATACGCTTAAGATCTGCATAATGGTCATCGGGAGACATGGCATTTTCATAACGGTTCAGATTGTAAGTCTGAGAATAGTTCATAACATCCGTCAGGATGTAAATATCATCACCGCGAACGGTAGCTTCTATCACACCCTTGGCTTCACCGGAACCAAAGCGGGGAAGCTTGGTCTTTAAGGCATAGTTGGAACGGGCATAACCGTTGGTATTGGGAACGGCACCTCTCAGGACACGGTCGCTTCTCCATTCAACGAGAAATTCGTTAACTTCCTCTCCGATGGTTTTGATGCTGTCCAGGGGAATCAGGGTCAGACGTCCCTCCGGAACAGAAGAGAGGACCGGTGTGGATTGTGTATCGCTTGTTGAATGATTCATCGTTAACTCCTATATTTTCTTTTTCAGGCGTATATCATCACCAATCAGTTCAATGATCTCGCTTTGTGTGATCAGTCGTGAAAATATCCGTTCGGTATAACGCTGGGATATTTCATTCAGATTTAAATTTGTGGAAATAACAGTGGAGAGATTTCGGCGGTGTCTTTCGTTAATAATGCGGAAGAACTCGCTTTCCACCAGTGTATTTGTCATTTCAACTCCAAGATCATCAAGAATAAGAAGATCACATTCTAAAACAAGATGATCATAGGAAGCGGCCTCATCGCTATGGTTCATAACCACATTTCCCATAAGATTGAAGAAATCGTAGGCCGTAAAATAAAGGGTGGAATGACTGCCCCGGATGGCATAATCGGCAATGCAGTGGGTCAGGAAGGTTTTGCCGGTTCCTGCTTTTCCCATAATCAGCAGATTATTATCTTTCTGGCCAATGTCACGACTGAATTTAAGAGCCTTGGCAAGAGCCTCCTCAGCTCGCATACGGGGTGTTACACCTGAACTTCCGTCCCTTATAGTATCAGAATACAGCTCAATTTGAAAGTGTTCAAAGTTTTCTTCTTTAAGAATATCATCAAGAGAATACTGTTTATAAAGAAGTTCAACAGCGGCTGCCTTAAAACAGCGGCATTTTTCGCCATTGATATAGCCTGTATCGTGACAAAGATTACAGGTATATTTAAGATCAAGATAATCAGATGAATAACCGTTTCTGATAAGAAGATTCTTTTTCTCTTTTTTGAGGAAATCAAGGCGTTCTTTAAGGGGAGTGGTGTCGGCTGAGGGAGTAAGGAGCCTTGTTCGGCCAATTTCAGAGGCAACATGGGCATACTCATTGCTCAGAACACGGTAGGAGGGAAGCTTTTCATCGATTTCGGCAATGTGATCTTCCAGTTCGTGCCGGTGTTCCTCCCGGATGGCGTCATAATGACGCATGATGCTGTCATATTGTGAATTAAGCAGCGGCATTAGGCTCTCCCTTTAAGAAGCTTATTTTTAAGATCATCATAATCATAGGTTCTCTGGTCAAAACGGTTGTATTCAGAAACCCGGGCCGGACGGCGCAGGGAAACAGTTTCTGCTTTTTCCTGAGCTTTTTTGTCATGATCGGCATCCAGACGTGAGATATCTTCCAAAGTGGAGGCACCGGATTTATGCCATTTGTTTAAAATGCTGTCGGCATATTTAAAATTGGGGTTGCCGGTCTTTAAAACGGTACGGCTGCAGGCTTCACCAATGATCTCCATGCTGAAACCATAGGAGTTAAGCCAGGTATCCATGTAACGGGTTTCGGTTTTAATAGGACTTCTTCCGGAAATACCGAAAGCCCGGAGAATTTCAAAATAATCTTTATTATACTGTCCCAGAGTTTCCTTGGCTTCATCCACAGTGGAAATGCCCTGGCTGTGCCAGTTAATGGCTACGGTTTCAATGTAGCGGAAACTCTTGTGATTATTTTCAACACAGTATTCAAATAAATATTCGATCAGTTCCGTTGAAAAATGAAGTTCATCATAAAAATAGAGTACTTTTTCCAGCTCGGTTTTGGACATGGGATGACCAAGATACTGGGAAATGATAAAGGTCATTTCGGAAATATCACTGTCGGCAACAAGCTCTTCCTGGCGTTCAGGAGATACTTTCTTTCGAGGAGCTGCAGTTTTCTTTTCCGGCAGATTTGCCTTATCCTCAGCTGCAAGGATAGAAGAAGGGGATGTGGTTACATCTTCAGATGCAGTCGTGGAAGATACAGGAGACAGGACAAGGCTTTCCTTGTCGGCCGGCTCAGATAGCATGATACCGGCAATTTCCCCGTTGGCTGCCATTTCCAGCATAAGAAGGCCTTCCTTTTCCCAATAGTGGATAGCTCTTAAAACATCACCTTCCGTGCAGTTTAAAGTATCTGCCATTTCAGGCAGGGAAAAACTGTCCTCACCATTCTGGCAGGACTTAAGAAGAAGCAGATAGATTTTAACAAACTCGCCATTGGCACGAGGCATATAATGATCCAGAAAACGATTGGAAACGGCGGTCATTTTCTGGGAAAGAATTGTTCTAAGTTTTAAAGTACCCATATTATTTCTCCTCAATAATTGGGCCTTAGTATAACATAAGTGTGGATTTGTGCATCCACGAAATAATCCACACATATGGTGGATATGTGTGGATTAGGGTGTGGTTAACATATGTGGATGATGTGGATAATGTGGATTAGGACTGAGAAAGCAGGTTTTCACCCACTTTATAGATGTCTCCGGCACCCATAGTTATCAACAGGTCGCCATCCACAGCGTGGGTGGAAATATAATCTTCAATTTTTTCAAAAGTTCCAAGATAGTGGGCATCGCATCCTTTTTCTGCAAGAAGAACCCTTAAATCATCAGAAGAGATCCCCAAGGTATCTTTCTCCCTGGCAGCATAAATGTCAGCCAGAAGGACATGATCGGCTGTGCATAAAGCCTGGGCAAATTCCGGAAGAAGGGCTTTAGTCCGGGTATAAGTATGGGGCTGGAAAGCGACATAAAGCTCTCGGTGTGGATAAGAGGCAGCGGCCTTTAAAGTGGCAGCAATCTCTGTAGGGTGGTGGGCATAATCATCGATGATCTCAAGACCACCTTTGAAACCTTTTTTCTCAAAACGACGTTTGGTACCGCCAAAGGAAGCAAGTCCTTTAATAATGGCATCCATGGAAAGACCGGCATGACGGGCTGTGGCAATGGTAGCCAGCGCATTGCTGACATTGTGCATGCCCGGCACGTTAAGCACGATTTCACCGATGGCTTTTCCATTTTCAAGACAGGTAAAGACGGAACCGCCGGCAGAGTGGATATCAATATTTTCAGCTGTATAGTCGGCAGTTTTATCATTAAGAGCGTAGGTGATGATGGGACAGGTTAGGCCATCCACAACAGTTTTATATTTCTGAGTATCTTTGTTGATAATGAGCGCTCCGTCCTCGGGAATAAGAGCAGCGAAACGATGGAAGGATGAGGCAATGTCATCCAGATCTTTAAAGAAATCAAGATGATCTGCATCTACATTCAAAATAACACCGATCTTCGGGAAGAAGGACAGGAAGCTGTTTGTATATTCGCAGGCTTCTGCAATAAAGGCATCGCCTCCTCCGATGGCGATATTACTTCCTATAGAAGGAAGTATGCCTCCGACGGTAATGGTTGGATCAGTTTTTGCTTCCAGGAAAGCAGAAGCAACCATGGAAGTAGTTGTAGTTTTGCCATGGGTGCCGGCAATGGCGATAGGCAGCGGGTAGTTTCGCATGATTTCGCCCAGAAGTTCGGCACGGGTCAGCATAGGAATGTTTTTATTTTTAACAGCTTCAAATTCAGGATTATCCGGTCGGATGGCTGCTGTATAAACTACGACATCAATGTCATCTGTAATATTTTCGGCACATTGACCAATGAAAATGTGAGCTCCTTTGGAGAATAAATGGTCTGTTAAGTCTGATCTTGCGGAATCAGAACCGGAAATGGTGAAACCTCTTTCCAGAAGAATTTCGGCCAGACCGCTCATGCTGATGCCGCCAATACCGATAAAATGCATGTGAATAGGTTTATTGAAATCTATCTGATACATGGAAACCTCCATATAATAACGTTTTTATAAGTTTTGAATGATTACAAATTGCATTGTAACATACATCAGCAAGATTATACCTTTAAATGTTTAAAAGTCAAATGTAGTCATTATTAACAAAAAATGAGAAAAAATCAGTAAAAAATCAGTAAAATATACACTTAAAATGAAATTGGTGCTATAATAAGGACAATTCATTCTGTTCTATAAAAAAATATGAAACCTGAGCTTAGTTTCATATTTATTAAGGGAGGAACAGAAAGGAAAAAGCGACAAGAGAGGTGGTTTTATGATCAGAAAAGAAATGATTGCCATGCTTTTGGCAGGCGGTCAGGGAAGTCGCCTTGGTGTCCTGACGGACAATGTAGCCAAGCCGGCGGTTTCCTTTGGCGGCAAATATCGCATCATCGATTTCCCGCTGAGCAATTGTATTAATTCCGGTATTGATACAGTCGGTGTTCTGACCCAGTATCGTCCGCTCCGACTTAACAGCCATATTGGTATCGGTATTCCGTGGGATCTTGACCGTAATGTAGGGGGTGTAACAGTTCTTCCGCCCTATGAGCAGAAGGAAAATACCGGATGGTATTCCGGCACAGGTAATGCTATCTATCAGAATCTTGAATACATGGAATCCTTCAACCCGGAATATGTTCTTATTTTATCCGGTGACCATATTTATAAGATGGATTATCAGGTTATGTTGGATTATCACAAAGCAAATCATGCCGATGTTACCATCGCCGTTATGCCGGTACCCATTGAGGAAGCTTCCCGTTTCGGTGTCATGGTAGCGGATGAAACAGGCCGCATCAATGAATTCCAGGAGAAACCGCCTAAGCCGAAGAGCAATCTGGCTTCCATGGGTATCTATATTTTCTCTTTCAAAGCACTGAAAGAGGCTTTTCGTGCCCTGCAGAATCAGCCGAACCTGGACTTTGGTATGCATGTGCTTCCCTATATGCTTGAAAATAAAAAGCGCATGTATGCTTATGAATTTAACGGTTACTGGAAGGATGTAGGTACACTTCAGTCTTATTGGGATGCCAATATGGAATTGGTAGATGTGGTGCCGGAGTTCAATCTTTATGAGGAACTGTGGCAGATTTACACAAAGACAGAGTATCTGGCTCCGGATTATGTTTCAGATAAGGCTTCCATTTCCCAGACCATTATTGGTGATGGAGCTGAGATTTATGGCGATGTTACCCATTCCGTTATCGGACCTGGTGTCGTTATCGAGGAAGGTGCCGTTGTCAAAGACTCTATCATTATGGCTGATACTGTGGTTAAATCCGGTGCTCAGATTGATAAGGCCATTATTGCCCAGGGGTGTGAGATTGGTGAAGGAGCCATTGTTGGTTGTGGTGAATTCGCACCCAGCACCTTTAATCAGAAGGTTTATAATGCTGACCTTGCCACTATTGGTGAAAACAGTATAATTCCGGCCAAGGTTAAAGTAGGCCGCAATACCGCCATTTTAGGTGCAACTACTCCGGAAGATTATCCGAACGGAGAACTTGCTTCAGGTGATGCTATTATCAAAGCAAAGAATATTCTTGATCTTGTTAATGAAGGAAAGGAGGAAGAAGCATGAGAGCTGTAGGTGTTATTTTAGCCGGCGGCAACAGCAGCCGGATGAAAGAGCTTTCGGCACAGAGAGCTATTGCAGCCATGCCGATTGCCGGTACATATCGGAGTATCGATTTCGCCCTTTCCAATATGACCAATTCCCATGTTCAGAGAGTAGCAGTTCTGACACAGTATAATGCCCGTTCTTTAAATGAACATCTGAATTCGTCAAAATGGTGGGATTTCGGACGTAAACAGGGTGGTCTTTATCTTTTCCCGCCAACGGTTACATCCACCAACAATTTCTGGTATCGCGGTACAGCTGATGCCCTTTATCAGAACCTTGACTGGCTGAAGAGATGCCATGAACCCTATGTGGTTATTGCACCCGGAGATGGTATTTACAAACTGGACTACAATAAAGTTCTTGAATATCATATCGCCAAGAGAGCCGATGTTACGGTTGTATGCACAGAATGCCGTCCGGATGAGGATATTAGTCGTTTTGGCGTGGTTAAGATGAATGATGATTGCCGTATTGAGCAGTTTGAAGAAAAACCCATGGTCAGTAGCTCAAGAACGATTTCCTGCGGTATTTATATCGTAC
>CAVDGK010000071.1:0-8046 GCA_963607995.1 Oscillospiraceae bacterium
GGATGAGATTAAGGCAATCGAAGAAGAATATGCCAAGACAGAAACACCGGTTGTTTCAAACAATTCAGCTCATCGCTGGACACCGGATGTTCCTATGGTTATTCCGGAAATCAACAGTGATCATTTTGCTGTCATTGAAGACCAGAAGAAGAGACTTGGTACAAAGAGAGGCTTCATTGCCGTAAAACCAAACTGCTCTATCCAGAGTTATGCACCGGCTCTTGCTGCATGGAAGAAATTTGAGCCTACAGAACTGGTAGTCAGCACCTATCAGGCAATTTCAGGTGCAGGAAAGACATTCAAAGACTGGCCGGAAATGGTTGGAAACATCATTCCTTATATCGGTGGAGAAGAAGAAAAATCTGAGCAGGAACCCCTTAGAATTTTTGGTCATATCGAAAATGGTCAGATTGTTAAGGCTGAAAGCCCGAAGATCACCTGCCAGTGCATCCGTGTACCGGTACTGAACGGTCATACTGCTACAGTATTTATTAACTTTGCAAAGAAGCCTTCTAAGGAAGAACTGATCGAAGCTCTTGTTACATACAAAGGCAAGGCTCAGGAACTTCATCTTCCCAGTGCTCCGGAACAGTTTATTCAGTATTTGACAGAGGATGATCGTCCTCAGGTTCAGATGGATGTAAATTACGCAAATGGTATGGGCGTTTCCATTGGCCGTTTAAGAGAAGATACAATGTTTGATTACAAGTTCGTTGGTCTTTCCCACAACACATTAAGGGGTGCCGCAGGCGGTGCTGTTGAATGCGCCGAAATGCTGAAGGCTCTTGGTTATATCACAAAGAAGAACGCATAAGCAGATTCTTCTGACATTTTCATAAGAACTTTTTAAGATCATGAGCATGACGTAAGACATGCTCATGATTTTCGCTAAAGAAATTTTTTGACAGAATAAACGGATTTTATTTTGGGAAAATATTTGTACATTGCAGAAAAACCATCAGTTGCCAGGGAATTTGCCCGTGTCATGAAAATGGATGGCCGTGGAAATGATGGTTATATCGAATCTGATCAGGCTATTGTCACCTGGTGTGTCGGACATCTGGTAACTATGAGTTATCCAGAAAAATACGATATAAAATACAAAAAATGGAGTCTCGAAACACTTCCTTTTTTACCTACTGAATTTAAATACGAAATTATTCCTTCAGCCGCTAAACAATTTAAAATCGTTAGCGGTCTTTTGTCGCGGGCGGATGTTGAACGAATATATGTCTGCACCGACTCCGGACGTGAGGGTGAATATATATACCGCCTCGTTGAACAGATGTCAGATCCTTCCGTCAAATTAAAGGATCGTCGTCGTGTCTGGATTGATTCCCAGACAGAAGAGGAAATACTGCGTGGAATTCGGGAGGCGAAAGATCTTTCGGCATATGATAATCTGGCAGATGCGGCTTATTTAAGAGCCAAGGAAGATTATCTGATGGGTATTAATTTTTCACGTATTCTTACTTTAAAATACGGTAATGGAATGGCAAGATTTTTGGGCGGTAAGTGGAATGCTGTATCTGCCGGGAGGGTTATGACCTGTGTGCTGGGTATGGTAGTTCGCCGGGAAAGAGAAATCCGTTCTTTTGTAAAGACAGCTTTTTACCGTGTTATAGGCAGTTTTGACCTTAATGGTGAAAATATTGAAGGGGAATGGAAAGTTAATCCGGAAAGCCCATGGTTTGGTACGCCCGCCCTCTATAAGGAAAATGGATTTTTGAAAAGAGAAGATGCCCGGAAACTTATTAATTCTCTTGTAACAGATGGCAGTTATCATAAAGCCGTTATCGATTCTGTAGAAAAAAAGAAAGAGAAAAAACAGGCCCCCCTTCTTTACAATCTGGCAGAGCTGCAGAATGATTGTTCAAAGAAATATAAGATTTCGCCGGATCAGACCCTGGCTATTGCCCAGGAACTTTATGAAAAGAAAATGACAACCTATCCCAGAACAGATGCCCGGGTTTTATCAACAGCTGTTGCCAAGGAAATTGATAAAAATCTAAGAGGCCTTCAGCGTTATGAAAAGGCAGCACCTTTTGTTCAGGAAATTTTGTCTGGAACAGCCTGGAAGAGTATTGGTAAGACAAAATATACTAATGATAAGGCTATTACCGATCATTATGCCATTATTCCAACGGGAGCAGGACTTCAAAATTTAAGATCTCTCAGCCCTACAGCAGCCGGGGTTTATGAACTGATCGTCAGAAGGTTCTGTGCTATCTTTTATCCGCCAGCTGTTTACCAGAAACTGGGACTTGTTGTATCTGTTGATAAAGAAAAGTTCATAGCTAATTATAAAGTGCTGGAGACACCGGGATTTTTAAAAGTAGAATCTTCCGGAGAGAAGAATACACCTATGTCCGAGTCTCTTCACAAATCTCTTTTTTCTCTTAAAAAGGGCAGTGAGATTCCGGTTAAAGGCTACCAGATCAAGGAAGGAGAAACTACGCCTCCTAAACGCTATACTTCCGGTTCTATGATTCTGGCTATGGAGAATGCTGGACAGCTTATAGAAGATGAATCTTTAAGGGAACAGATCAAGGGATCTGGTATTGGAACATCAGCTACTCGGGCTGAAATCTTGAAAAAACTGGTTAGCATAAAATATCTTAAGCTTAACAGTAAAACCCAGGTTATTACTCCTGAACTTTTAGGTGAAATGGTTTTCGATGCCGTTTCTGTATCAGTCCGTTCGTTACTTAACCCGGATCTGACAGCAAGCTGGGAAAAAGGCTTATCCTATGTAGCGGAAGGCAGTATTGAACCTCAGGAATACATGGACAAACTTGAAACATTTGTTAAAAGCCGTGTGGCTGCCGTCAGACAAGTTCATAATGAAAATCAGATGACAGCTTTATATCAAAGAGCAGCAGCATTTTACAAAATGCCCCGCTCATCAGAAAAAAATACAAAATCATCCTCTGGCCGCAGTCGCAGCACAACTAAGAAATAGTACATTTCAAAAAGTATGATGATATTGTCTGGACAAAGAAATTGAACGTTCTTCATTTACATCTTAAAAGAAAAAGGAATAAAGAGCATGCAGGAATTAATTTTAACAAAAGATTTGTTTGATCTGAGCCAGTCACTGGCAGGAGAAAAACTTAAGAAAACAACCTATCCGTGGGAGATTCTTTCAGAAATCCATGATCTTATTATTGAAATCGGCAATAAGCTGCCGGAAGATCGTTTTGAAAAAAGAGGCGAAAATATCTGGATTGCCAGATCGGCACATGTTTTTGACTCGGCCTATATTGGCGGGGCCTGCATTATCGGTGAAAATACAGAAGTACGTCACGGCGCATTTATCCGCGGAGATGCTCTTGTGGGGAATGACTGTGTCGTAGGAAATTCCGTTGAACTGAAAAATGTTATTATTTTCAATAACTGTGAAGTGCCTCGTTACAATTATGTGGGAGATTCTGTTCTTGGTTTTCATGCTCATATGGGGGCTGGTTCCATTACCTCCAATATACGGTCAGATCGTAAAAATATAATTGTTCACGGTAAAGAAGAAAACTTTGAAACCGGAAGAAGGAAAATAGGAGCCCTTCTTGGAGACTGGGCTGAAGTAGGTTGCAATGCAGTACTGAATCCAGGAACTGTCGTAGGCCCTCATGCCATGATCTATCCCACGACCTGTGTCCGTGGAATTGTACCATCTGAGGCTATTTTAACTAACAATGGTGTTATAAAAAGTAAAAATTAATATTTAATTATATCCTTTTGATATAATTCAATATTCGTTTTAGATATGACTTGAAAGTTAGCACGCATTCGGATTACAATGGGTTGAACTAATTTTAAACGTAAGGAGTAAAAAATGATCGGAGCCGAAGCTTTAGTCAAATGCCTTGAGGCTGAAAAAGTTGAATATGTTTTCAGCTATCCCGGAGCGGCAATATGCCCGTTCTTTGATGCTCTTTTAAAAACTGATATAAAAACCATCTTGGTAAGGCAGGAACAGAATTGTGCTCACGAAGCCAGCGGTTATGCCCGTTTATCTGGTAAAGTAGGTGTTGCCTGTGTCACAAGCGGACCGGGAGCAACCAATCTTATTACCGGTATCGCAACAGCCTTTGCCGATTCTATTCCCCTTGTCTGTCTTTCAGGACAGGTAGACAGCCGTCTTATGGGAACTGATGGTTTCCAGGAAGCTGATATTTCCGGCGCTGTAGAATCCTTTGTGAAATACAGCTATATTGTTCGTGATGTCAAGGATATTCCTCGGATCATGAAAGAAGCTTTTTATATTGCTAACAGCGGAAGAAAAGGTCCTGTCCTCATTGACCTTCCTTTTGATATTCAGACGGAAACCATAAAGAATTTTGAATATCCGGAAAAAGTCAGTATCAGAAGTTACAAACCTACAATTGAAGGCCATACCGTACAGATCGAAAAAGTTCTGAAACAGCTTCATAAATGTGATAAGCCCCTTCTTTTAGTTGGCGGCGGTGTTCATTTAAGTGATGCCGTTTCAGAGGTTCGACATTTTGTGTCCACACACCATATCCCGGTGGTAAGCACCATGATGGGACTTGGTGTCATGCCCACAGAAAACGAAGAATATTTCGGTATGGTCGGAAATAATGGCATGAAAACGGCTATGTACGCCTTGAAAGAAGCTGATACGATTCTAATGTGCGGTGCCCGTGTGGCTGACCGGACAATCCGTAATCCTGATCTTATTGCTGACAAGATCCTGATTCATATTGATGTCGATCCGGCTGAAATCGGAAAAAATGCCGGCCCCAGCATTCCTCTTGTAGGGGATATCCGTCATATTTTTGATGAATTTAATAAAGACGAATCCACACGTACTTATCATGAATGGCACGATGAACTGAAGAAACAGAAGGAAGAAGAGGATAAGCAGGTTCTGCAGCAGCCATCTGTAGGTGTTGACCCACGGAAATTTATCCATGATCTGTCATCTGCAATGGATGATAATGCTGTCTATGTGGCAGATGTTGGGCAGAATCAGATCTGGTCCTGCAAAAATACGGTTATCAGAGATGGTCGATTTATGACTTCCGGTGGTATGGGGACTATGGGCTATGCACTCCCTGCTTCCATTGGGTGTAAATTAGCCGATCCTTCAAGACAGGTTGTTGCTGTTTGCGGTGATGGCGCATTCCAGATGACGATGATGGAACTGGCTACAGCCCGTCAGTATAACATACCGGTTAAATTGCTTATTCTTGTTAATAATACTCTCGGCCTTGTCCGTCAGTACCAGCATAATCTTTACAAAGATCGTTATGTCGTAACAACTTTAAATGGTGACCCTGATCTATCTAAGCTGGCAGAGTCTTATGGGATGGATTACATTCGGGTAGAGGATGAGAATTCCTCGAAAGAAGCTATTAAACGTTTCCTTGATGATAAAGAACCGGTGATTATGGAATGTCTGGTAGATCCGGATCTTTGGGTATAGGAGGCAGATGAAATGAAAAGAATATATTCCGTTCTGGTAGAAAATAGAGCAGGTGTTCTGTGCAAAGTAGCCGGTCTTTTCTGGAGAAGATGTTTTAATATCGATTCTCTGGCTGTAGGCGAAACTGATGATCCTGAAGTTTCCAATATGGTTATCGTATCCAGTGGGGATGATCGTACTTTGGAACAGATTGAAAAACAGCTGAATAAAAAACTTGATGTTATTAAAGTACGTACATTTAGCGAAAATGATGCTGTTACCCGTGAACTTATGCTGATCAAAGTACGTTATAACCGGGATAACCGCCGGGATATTTTGGAAAATTGTCAGCTTATGGGGGCTCAGGTTATCGATATGTCTTCAAATATGATGACCATTCAGATGTGTGATACGCCGGAGAGAGTTCAGATTTTCCTAAATACCATGAAAACAATCCGTATTGTTGAAATTACACGGACCGGTATGGTATCTATGGTGAAATGTGCTGAGACTTAAGTAAGATATGACAATTGATAGCAAAACGAGGTTTTTAAACTGTTGAAAATCCTAATTTTTCAAGCAATTGCCATTCCTGGCCATTATTGACAATCAAAAATTCCATTGCTACAATGGATTGACGCAATAAATAAGGAGTTACACATGGAAAAGATTACAATTTCCCTTCTCATGGACAATGTTCCGGGTGTGCTTAGCCGCATTGCCGGTTTGTTCAGCCGAAGAGCCTATAATATTGAAAGCATCACAGCTGGTGTCACGGCTAATCCAAAGATTACACGTATGACCATCGTATCCAGCGGAGATGAGCTAATTTTACATCAGATTATTTCACAGCTGGAAAAGCAGGTGGATGTCAGGGATGTTAAAGTCCTTGAGCCAAATGATTCTGTTGTTCATGAGCTTATGATCATTAAGATCATGGCAGATGAAAATCAAAGACAGAATCTTATTTCTATTGCCGATATTTTCAAGGCAAAAATTGTTGATGTACAAAAGGATTGTCTTATGTTGGAATTGACGGGAAGTCAGCCTAAGCTGGAGTCCTTCCTTGAGATGGTCAGCGATTATAAAATTGCCGAGCTGGCACGCACAGGTCTTGCAGGTCTGTCCAGGGGCTCAAAAGATGTTAAATATTATTAAAGAAAAAGACATATTTCTGTAATATTTAGCTCCATAATAAAAGACAACTAAATAAGCAATATTAATAATTTTGATTAAGGAATTTTGTATAAATTTCATAATCGAAAAAATAATATTATATTATATAAAAATGTGAGTTTAGGAGGAAATTACTATGTCAAACTCAGCAAGAATCTTCTATCAGGAAGACTGCAACCTTTCACTTCTGGAGGGCAAGACCATTGCCATTATCGGTTATGGCAGCCAGGGACATGCACATGCCCTTAACCTTAAGGATTCCGGATGCAAGGTTATTATCGGTCTGTATGAAGGTTCAAAATCTTGGAAGAGAGCTGAAGAACAGGGATTTGAAGTTTATACTGCAGGCGAAGCTGCAAAGAAGGCTGATATCATTATGATCCTGATTAATGATGAGCTTCAGGCAGCTATGTACAAGAAAGAAGTTGAGCCGAACCTTGAAGAAGGCAACATGCTTATGTTTGCTCATGGTTTCAATATTCACTTTGGTCAGATCGTACCGCCGAAGTTCGTTGACGTTACAATGGTTGCTCCGAAGGGACCGGGCCACACAGTTCGTTCCGAATATGAAGCAGGCAAAGGTGTTCCTTGTCTGGTTGCTGTTGAGCAGGATTACACAGGTAAAGCTCAGGAACTGGCTCTGGCTTATGCACTTGGTATCGGTGGTGCAAGAGCAGGTGTTCTTGAAACAACATTCAGAACAGAGACAGAAACAGACCTCTTTGGTGAGCAGGCTGTTCTTTGCGGTGGTGTTGTAGCTCTTATGCAGGCTGGTTTCGAAACTCTGACAGAAGCTGGTTACGATCCGAGAAATGCTTACTTCGAATGCATCCATGAGATGAAGCTGATCGTTGACCTGATCTATCAGTCAGGTTTTGCAGGTATGAGATATTCAATCTCCAACACAGCAGAATATGGTGATTATATTACAGGACCGAAGATCATCACAGAGGATACAAAGAAGGCTATGAAGAAAGTTCTTTCTGATATCCAGGATGGTACATTTGCTTCAGCATTCCTGACCGATATGAGTGCTGCAGGCGGACAGGCTCACTTCAGAGCTATGAGAAGACTGGCTGCTGAGCATCCGTCAGAAAAAGTTGGTAAAGAAGTTCGTGAACTTTACAGCTGGAGTGACGAGGATAAGCTGATCAACAACTAATCCTGTCCAGGACCAAATGACTTAATAACGGGGAACGGACGCATATCCGTTTCCCGTTTTATGTAACAATGAAAAACTTGCAGACCTTTTTAGACGACAGGCTGCATTTTGCAGGAGAAAATGATTATGGGAATGACAATGTCACAGAAGATCCTGGCTGCTCATGCCGGCCTGGAATCTGTAGTTCCGGGACAGCTGATCGAGGCTGATCTGGATCTGGTTCTTGGCAATGATATTACCTCGCCTGTAGCCATTCATGCGATGGAAGATAATCATGCCGATA
>CAVDGK010000072.1:0-7969 GCA_963607995.1 Oscillospiraceae bacterium
CATTTATTAACCACACTCTCGTTTCTGACCGGGCCTGGTACACCGAAACCTACACCTTCAATCTGGTCATCGGAAATAGAAAGATCTGCCATTTTGCCTTTAACACTCTCTGCAATATCCGGCAAAATATGTGAACCGCCCTCCAGCGTTCTCGTAGGAATTTCCCATTTTTCAATGAGCTGGCCCTCTGTCGTAAAGATACCGATCTTAACAGCGGTACCGCCAATATCAACACCTATAACCTTTTTCTCCATTTTTCTCTCCTTTCAGCCCAGTACTTCATAGATTTTCGGCACAATAATGTCCAGGGCATCCTCTTCCATCATTTCATCATGCTCACGGGGAGTGACTATTACTTCAAGTTTATCTTTTTCACAATAATTTTCATAATTACCGGCCTTCTTTTTCATCATTTCCTGCCAGTATTTAAGGACCTCGCCATTAGCCGCTGCCGGTGTGTGCTCCGGTTTAAAGTAGGTCACATCACCATGATACATCTTCGGCACATGGGTATTTAGATCCTCCGTCACATGGGCGGCATTGGAAACAACTGCCTCCAGCATACCATTTTCCCTTAGTTCCTTAAAGAGGGGACTTGTTTCGAAATAGCTGCGATTGGCCATAGCCTGCATAGGTGATGCCAGCTTCACAAGTTCCGGATTTGCCAGGGCATGGGCATCCAGCATAATAAGGTGGGAAACCTCTTCCCCCGCCTCTTCCAGCTGGCAAGCCATTTCGTGAGCTACCACGCCGCCGTAGCACCAGCCTCCCAGAATGTAAGGACCTTGGGGCTGGTATTTCTTCATAATCTCAATATATCTTTTTGCAATATGGTCAATGCCATAATCCGCATCATCCATATGATAGAGATTGTAAGGTTCAATAACGGCAAAGGCATAATCCTCTTTAATCCTCTGTGCCAGCTGATAATAAGCTGCGCTGCCGGTATTGCCGGTGTGGACAAAGAAAATCTTTTTCTTCGGCTTATCCGAATAAATACAGATTTCCTTATGCTCATTCTTTCCCGGAATGACCATCTGCAGTCTTATCCGATCACTTTCATCATCGCTGTCCACTTCACTGGCTTCGCGGAAGAGCTCTATCCACGAACGCATCTCTTTATCCACCGGATAGAACTCAAGCAAAAGCTCCATCATTTCCGTAAAAAGATGACGGATCACATTTTCATCATAGGCAATCTTATTGACCATCACAAAAAGCCATGAAGGGTCATTGCCCCGATCCACACAGATAACCTGAAACAGAGGTGAAAACTGCAAGTCAAAAGTTTCCTGACTATCCTCATTATTTAAAGCTTCATAAACAGAGGCCAGGTCTTTTCCATAGCTCCTGATCATTTTCAAAGGAATCTTACGGTCTGTAATAACACTTTGAAAAACCGCTACATCGTGAACAACCACCGAGGCTCTCATTTCCTCATGACGATCTGCCAGGACATCCAGCACGTGACGGAGATGTTTTTCCTGAAGGATGCTTTCAAATACAAACATAAAGCGTTTTCGGGAAAGAAGGCGGTCCGGGTGGGTCAGGGTCAGGCAGATCAGATCATCCTGAGAAGGTGCCAGCGGCAGAACCTTTTCGATCTTTTCCCCATGCTCAAGGTAAGTAGCTTTGACTGCCTCATATTCATCCACGCTCCAAAAATGTTCATATTTAATGTCCGCATCTTTGGCAATATCCCTAAGGGACTCACTGGAAAGGATCTTCGTACCGCTGATCTTAATCCCCTGCTCATCCAGCACGGAAGAAAGTTCCATAGCCCGGAGGGAATCGCCTCCCAGCTCCACAAAACTTTCATCCGGGTCAATAGCCCCTTCCAGTTTAAGCACATACCCTGTGCTCTGAACCACACGGAGTTCCGCCTCGCTGAAAATAGCCCCCAGGAGGTGAATGGGCATATCCGGCTCCGGAAGGTCCTTTCGCATAACCTTGCCATTGGCATTTCGTGGCATTTTTTCCACCGCCGTCCAAAGATCCGGAATCATATAATGGGGCAGGAAGTTCTCTATTTCCGAAATAATCTTTTTCGAATCAAAGACCTCCGCCGATTCATAATAGCAGGCCAGATGATCGATACCATTTACATTTTTTAAGACAACAGCCACCTGAACTGCAGGAAGCCCCAAACCGACCATTGCTTTAGATACCTGAGTTTCCACTTCTCCGGTTTCAATACGGAAGCCCCGAAGCTTTACCATATTGTCGATGCGGCCCAAAATATAATACCGTCCCTTCGCATCCCGTCTCATGCGGTCTCCGGTGCGGAAATAAAGTTTACCACCGATCGTAATCCACTTCTGGGACGTCTGCTCCGGAAGCTTTAAATAACCATGGGACATACGAGGATCGCAGATAAGAGCTTCCCCTGTCTCCCCCTCTTTAACTTCCTTTAAATTTTCATCAACAAGGAGAGCCTCCGACCCTTTCGTCAGATAACCGATAGGCATAACTGTTTCATTGCCATAAACCCGGTTTGAAAAAATCGTGGCCAGTTCCGTGCTGCCATACATGTTATAAACTTCTGTTTCCGATGAAAGAGGCGTAAAATTCCGCAGCTTCTCCCCGCCCGAAAAGATAGCAACGCCGCCCATATCATATTCTTCTGCCATGGCTGCCGTCAGGGATGACGGCATGAAAATATGGGTAATGTCATTATCTTTAATATACTGATAGAGAATATCCGTGCTGAGTTTAACATCCGCCGGAGCGATATGCAGCGTTCCACCTCCAAAAAGGACTCCAAACATAAAGACATTGGTGGCCACAAAAGTAAAGCCTGACATAATGCCAAGATGACTTTCCGGTGTAAGATCAAGTTCCTCATTCCCGACCAGCCAATCATTAACCCCGGCAAGGAGTGCCTGCCGGTGAATAACCCCCTTGGGATTGCCTGTCGTTCCCGAAGTATAAAGGATCATGGACGGATCATCCATATTCCTGGGCACAGCCTTAAAATCTGCCGTTCCTTCAGCTTCGTCAAAGAAATAAACCTTCCTTTCTCCAAGCGGAACCTGCCGGCTCTCCCAAAGAGTGCGATCAGCCAGAATAAACCGGACATCTCCATTTTCCAGCATATAAAGAAGCCGCTCATCCGGATAGCCCTCATCCAAAGGCATGTAAATACCTCCTGCCTTCAAAATGGAAATGGCTCCCAGCATAATTTCCTTCTGCCTGGAAACAAAGACTGCCACAGCCTCACCGGCTTTAAGTCCATCCTGCACCAAGGCCTTAGCCAGACCATTGCTCAGCTCATCCGCCTCCTGATAAGACAAATCCCCCTTCTCATCAGAAAGAGCTATCCTTCCCGGATCCGCCTTCGCCCTCTTCATAAAATGCTCGCAAAACATCAAACCCATATCAAATCCCTACATCATCTCACTACCAGTCATTATCAGAAGTTACGAAGTCCCCTTTTAATGAATAGTATAATAAAAATAAGATCAAATAAACTTTTCTACGTACCTTTAATATTAGACAAATAGAGTATGACCCATGTACTCGTCCGTATAATTGCAATAACTACTTTATTCAAATCCATTCAAAGCATTCAGGAACTTCTGATAATACTCCTCTCCACACACCGGCCACCTGAACCCAAAGCGGGCCAGAATCTGTGTGGTATAAGATACGCTCAGGGCATCCAGACCAAGAGACGAAGCCTCCGTAGTTCCATTCAAAGCATAAGCCATGAAAGGCTGCATGGCATCACACCGTGCCGGATCCTGCAAAGCCTCATTCAAAGCCTGTCCGAACTCATCACTCTCTGCATAATGGATATCCATGCCATAATGCTTCATTCCCTCAATGACATCCCCCATAAGAGGTCTGTGATTGTTACTCATCATAAAGGTTACGCAGGCACGAGGTGTCTTTGCCAGATCAAATACCGCCTCGGCCACCTTATCAATAGGTGAAAATTCCGTAGATGTAACAGATACATCATAAGGTACCATGGAAAGAACCTTAAAGCCCTTCAGGGTATTCATAAAATTATTGGTCGAAGCATTCACCTGGAAATGACCATCCGTACTGCGGGGTGCCAGATTACCAGCCCTCAAAACCTTGGCATTTAAGCCATTCTTTAAAATATTCTCGTAAATCTCTCTCTCCGCCAGGAATTTCGACCGGACATACTGATTGTCTTCATAAACCTGACCTACAAAAAGCATATGCTCATCATAGATAAGACCATCCCGTGGCATGCCATTTGACGGATGACCGAAGACACTTTCCGTGGAAACATGAACCAGACGGGCCTCATTTTCAAGGCACCAGCCGATCAGATTCCGTACCGTCTCCAGGTTGGCCTTTTCAATTTCATTTCCTTTAGAGAAATGCTTAACGCTGGCGGCACAGTTGATCACCGTCATGTGTTGTTCCTTGAACTGGCACTGCTTAAGAGATGATGCATCCGTGGCATCACCTTCCACAACGAAGACCCGACTGCCAAAGAATTCTCCAAAATCCTCTCCGAAATAATAGTTCAAAAGTTCCTTAAACCGTTCTTCGCCGCTCTTATCCTTCTTTGCACGGGTTAGACAATAAATCCGTCCCTCTGTCCGGTCAAGGAGCTGCTTAAAGACATGGATACCAAGATAACCTGTTGCTCCAAGAAGAAGCACATCTTTAACTTCCTGCATCTCGCCATTTCGGAAAGCTTCCACCGTATTTCCACGAAGGAGAGCATTAATATCACGATAGTCATAACCATCCTGACCTATTTCTGTCGTGCCTTCTCCATAGAAGGACTCGCCACTCTTATTCTCCCGAACAATCTCTTTGGCAACGACTTCATTAATATTTTCCCCGCCGGCAAAGACAGCCAGTGCCCGGGGTGTGGTATTTTCAAAAATATTCTGGTAGACGATGGGATACCCGGCCTGATTAGCCGCTACCACGATACGCATGGCGCTTATAGAGCTGCCGCCCAGTTCAAAGAAGTCATCCAGAGCGCCCACTTTATCAACCCCAAGGATCTGGCTGAAGAAGCTGCAGAAATCTTCCTCTGCCTTAGTCTTTGGAGCTTCATATTCTGCCTTCTTAACTTCCGGCTTTGGCAGGGCTTTCTTATCCACCTTCTGATTAACGGTGAGCGGAATCTTGTCGATCTGCATCGTTACCAGCGGCACCATGTAGGCCGGCTTCCGGTCCTTAATAAACTGATTAAGCTCATCAATATTAACTTTTTCATCACTGACAATGAAAGCCGCCAGGTATTTTCCGCCATTGTCATAGCTGTAAGCCTGAACCGTTGCATCCTCAATGGATGGATATTCACGGATAACAGCCTCAACTTCCTTGGTTTCCACACGGAAACCGCGGATTTTTACCTGACCATCCTTACGACCTACAAACTCCACATCTCCATTTTCACGATAGCGGACAATATCACCGGTGTGATACATTCTGAATTCATTAAAGGGCGATGCCTCATAAGCCTCTTTCGTCTTGTCCGGGCGATTTAAATAACCACGGCTGACCTGAGGTCCTGTAAGGCAATATTCACCGGCTGCTCCTGCCGGCAGGCGATGACCACTCTTGTCCAAAATGTAGCCTGCAATGGTAACCAGTGGCTTGCCGATGGGCACATTAGCCTCCCAGAAACGAATGGGGAAAAGGCTGACACCACAGCAGTTTTCCGTGGGGCCATAACCATTGATAATGGTATAACTCAGATCATCCGGATTAAGAGCCGGCAGTTTTTCACCGCCCATAACCAGGAAACGAAGAGTTCTCATCTTCGGATAATTCTGAACGAACTGAACACCTACCTGCGTGGTAAGAAGAACCTGGGTAATACCCTCTTCATTAAAATAGTCAGCCAGTTCATTTAAGTTCATACGGACATCTTCCGGAATGACGCAAAGAGTCGCTCCGTTTAAAAGAGTACAGAAGGTATCCGACATGCAGACATCAAAACCAAAGGAAGCAAAAGAAGCTGTCTTGCCATCGGTTGTATAGAACCCATCCTGGTTGGAACCATAGGCAAAGGGCACCATATTGCCATGCTCGATTTGGCAGCCCTTTGGCGTTCCTGTCGATCCGGAAGTATAAAGCATGATCATAAGGTCATGAACCTTCGGCATAGGCGGAAGTGTATAATCCTGAAGTTTCTTTTCTTCCTCTTCCAGTTCATGCAGAAGGAGAACCTCGCCCTCATATTCATCTACAAGGGGTGCCAGACTTTCTTCCGCGATCAAAAGGCTGGCTCCTGCATCCTTCACCATGAAGTTCAGTCTTTCCTTGGGATAGCTTGGATCCAGAGGCTCATAACCGCATCCGGCTTTCAAGATAGCCAGCGGCAGGATAAAGACATATTCACTTCTTGAGATAATAACGGATACCACCGTTTCTGCCAGGTTGCTCTTTCCTGTCAGCTTTTTAAGTCTCTCATACAGGCAGACAGAAAGCCGATCCGTCAGCTCATCCAGTTCACGATAGGTATAGGACTTATCCTTATAAACAGCAGCTTCTTTATCCGGAAATTCCAAAACCACCTTCTTAAATTTGCTGACAACCGTATCATTCCGGTCATAATCAAGTTTCAAGGGACGATTGTAACTGTCAAGTTTTTTCCAGTCTTCAGCATTGGTCAGGCTCACGTCTCCTACTTTTTCGCAATGAAGGAGCTCCATCACCACATTGTTCATGCTTCTTCCAAAGGTTCTGGCAAAACCTTCCGTAAAGAGGCCTGTATCGAAATTAATCTGAATGCAGCCGCCATTTTCCTCATCGCCAAAAATCTGGATGGATACAGGAATCTTAGCCTGATCCGAGCCCAGATCTTCCGTTTCAAGAAGTCCCAGTTTCGTTTCATAACGGTTTAAGACCCCAACCTGATAAGCATAGGAAATCTGGGGTTTAAAATCGTATTTTGCTGCAATGGAAGCAAAGGGATGCTTCTCATGACGAATGACGCCTGTAAAAAGCTTTGCTGTACGGTGAATGAAATCTGAAACTTTTTCATCGTTGCTAAGCTTTATTGCCAGAGGCAGGGTATTGACAAACATGCCTACCGTATTTTCAAGACGCACATCACTGCGTCCGCTGGAAATAGTGGCAATGGCCACCTGATCTTCACAGATAAAACGACCGATGGTCAGGAAGGCAGCTGAAAGATAAACCGCTGCCGGTGTGACGCCCTTTCCTTTTGCATAGTTCATAACCTGATGAAGGTCTGTATCAACGGACACAATACCTTCCCTGTGATCCAGGTCCTTTTCATAAACATCGGAAATAAGCTGGGAAGCTTCGTCCACACCATTCATAACCTCATCGAAGAAAGCTTCATTTTCTTCCTCGATGCTCTCAGACAAAGCTGCATCATAGCAGGTATAAGTCTCTTTCCGGATTTCCTTGCCATCAAGAGCCTCACACAGCTGGTTCAGCATGATGTCCATGGAAGCACCATCGGCTGCCAGGTGATGCACCGACATGAGAAGATAGAGACCATCAGCCTTAACGATCTCGAAAGCGGCCAGAGGGCCTTTTTCCAGATCAAAAGGCTTTACGAAGGTCTTTTTGTAGGTCTCCAGTTCTTCCGCACTCATAGAAAGCACCGGAATGGACAGCTCATGGTCTGCCATATCCATCTGGATAATATTCTGATCCTTATCAGCCATAAAGTGGCTGTGAAGGGCAGGATGGGCTTCATAAAGCGCGTTAACGGCTTCTTTTACCTCTTCTTCCTTCGTGCCTTCCGGCAGACGGATCATGTAACTGATATTGTAGAAAGTGCTCTCCGGATTAGAAAGGCATTCAGAATAAACTCCCTGCTGGGCAAAGCCCAGAGGCGCACTTAAACTATTGTCTTTATGGAACGGAACCTCTTTTTCACTTTCTGATAAAACGGACACTTCTTCCCGGTCCGGGCTCATCCACTGCTGAAGGATCTTATTTTCAATGGTCTGAAGGGTCGCTCCGTCAAGAAGGTCAAAGGCATTAAGAG
>CAVDGK010000073.1:0-7958 GCA_963607995.1 Oscillospiraceae bacterium
GTTCTCGATATTGAGAAGGTAACTCCTGTGGCTGATTATTTTATTATTGCCAGTGGCACCAGCGAGAGTCAGATCGAGGCTATGATGGATGCCGTAGATGAGCAGATGACAAAGGCAGGTTTTAGTATGAATCATCAGGAAGGTTTTAAAAGAGGCGGCTGGATTCTGTTAGATTATGGTTCAGTAGTTGTTCATATCTTTGATACAGAAAGCCGTGAATTTTATAATCTCGATCGTATTTGGAAAGATGGAGAAATAGTAGATCCTTCTGCTTTTGAGGAAGAGGCTTGATCAGAAACGAAAGTGATGTAGAAGGGGCTATTGAGGATGGTTGACATAAAAATGTTATGTAACCTATAGTAAAGCTTTCTTCATATAACCCGTAATCCGAATATGTTTTATTCTGATATCGGTAATTAGAGATCTATTCGGAGTATTATATAAAACAAAATTTCAATGAATAAAGATTCATATTGATGGTGCAGCATTTGTGCCTTTTATCTAAAGTAAAAGATGAGACAGGAGAAGGGTCAATGGCAAGAATCGTAAAGAAACAACATATTAAAGAGCTTTATCAGGCAATTCTTGAATTGAAAGATGTTGAGGAATGTGAAAATTTTTTCCGGGATCTTTGTTCTCCAGTAGAAATCTCCTCTATAGAACAGCGCTATGCCGTTGCAAAACTTCTGACACAGAATACTGTTTATCTTAAAATATTAGAGGAAACAAAGGCGAGTACTGCAACCATCAGTCGTGTTAATCGTGTACTTAATGATGGTACTGGTGTGCTCCGAGAAACTATTACTAAATTAAATGAGAAGGAAAACCATACTTCAAAATAATTGGAGTCAAGCGGATAGAAGATATTGCTTATAATGTAATAAACCCCATTATGCTCTTAGAAATAATTTTAAGGCATAGTGGGGTTTTATTCATAGACGCCAATGTTATTTGTGAAATCTATAGAAGCTGTACTACCTGTCAAATGAACTGTAAAGAACTTCCTTGGATGTTATTTATCCCATAAAACGGAATACACCGATTACCTTTCCAATAATATGGATATCCTGATCAGCTGTTACGATAATTGGATCCATGGTGTCATTTTGAGGTTGAAGGCGAATATGATCATTCTCCTTATAAAAGGTTTTAACGGTGGCGGAATCTTCCATAAGAGCCACCACAATTTCTCCATTTCTTGCTGTATGTGCTTCTTCAACCAGGATATAATCTCCAGGAAGTATACCAGCCTGAATCATGGAGTCGCCCTTAACCTGAAGAAGAAATGTCTGGTTTTTAGGAAGCCTTTCTGCGGGAATAGGAAAGTAACTGTCTATATTTTGTTCAGCAAGAATAGGTTGACCGGCAGCCACCATTCCCACAAGGGGAACCTGAGCAATTTCCTGACGTGCCATATAAAAACTATCATCAACAATTTCAATGGTACGTGGTTTTGTAGGATCCCGACGGATATAACCATTCTTCTCAAGTGTTTCGAGGTGGGCATGAACAGATGAAGTAGATTTTAGATTAACAGCTGAGCAAATATCCCTAACTGAAGGAGGATAGCCCTTAGCTAAAATCTGTTGTTTTATAAAATCAAGGATTTCCTGCTGTTTATCGCTAATTTTTCCCTGTGCCATAGTCTTACCTCTTTTCAATGCTATATGAAACAATAACTTCTTTTCAAATCAAGTATTTGTCAAACGGATATTCGCAATCCGCTTCGCTACTTGATCATATAAAAGCGGCACTCTATGCCTACGAGGTACTGGGCGTGAACCCAGTACCCCGTACAAGAGTACCCACCGCCTAAAGGCAGTGGGTTTTCTTGTACTTTTATAAATATAAAAAGTACGAAATAACATTCTAAGTTTTAGTTTGTATCAATCATACCATATTAAATGAAGATTGACAAACATAAGTTCAGAATATATGTTCGATATTCTTATTGACAAACAGACGTTCGAATAGTATTATCTATTCAGAACAGTTGTTCGGAACGCGTGTTTGGATGATATTTATAGGTAGGTGGAAAAGTTATGAATAAAAATCAGATCAGAATAAGTAATGTAACTTATCATCACATATCGAATAGAAGATACGAACAAAAAAGAAAATCCGGTAAAAAATTATTTACTGCTTTTTGTTGTTTGGCAGTACTTAGTCTGCTTACAATTTTTTCTTCAGTATTTTTAACAGCTAGGGTAGCTTCAGCAAAAAATACTGATCAGTCATACAGATATGAAAGCATTATGATTGAAAATGGTGATTCGTTATGGTCCATTGCCTCTGAACATGCCTATGTAGGACAGGACATTCGTTCCTATGTTTCAGAAATCAAGAAAGTAAATAGTCTGTCAGATGATAACATTCATGCCGGAAATCATTTGATTGTACCAGTTTATGATTAAACATTATATACAAATTTCTACCTTACATTTAAAAAACAAAATCCGGATTAAGTTCATTTCCTCTAGATGAACTTAATCCGGATTTTTTAGTCCTTGCTTTTAGATGTGAATTCAATAATAAAATTCATAAATATCTCTAGGAATAGAAGCTTATCATACGAGCAAAGATGTATGACACTCTAAATACCATAATCGTAATCAATCTTTTCGCCAAACGCGAGTTTATCGAAAAGATTGACACAAAAAAACAAAAGGTATATGATAATGAAGTTCAGATAGCCCTGATATAGGGCGAATGCAATAATATATGAGTTTTCAGGCAGTATACGATGAAATTTGACATACGATGCGTGTTAGGAATATTATTTAATAAAATTTTGGAGTTAACAATGGCTGATAGACAAACTTATCATCAACAACAAGATGTATCTAATATATTGAAACTACGGACTATACTTGGCGAACTTCCACCTTTTGTAAAGGATTTTTTTAGAGCCATTGATGCAACTACATCAACCCGTACCCGTATTTCCTATGCTTATGATATACGGGTTTTCTTTCAGTTTCTTCGAACGGTCAATCCAATCTGGAGCAAATATGAATTAAATGAATTTAAGGTATCAGATCTGGATCAGGTTAATGCTCATGATATTGAGGAATACATGGAATACCTTAAATATTATACAGCACCGGATGAAAATCACGCATGCACGGAAAAAATATTTACCAATGGTGAACGCGGACTTAAACGAAAAATATCATCACTAAGAAGTTTTTATGCTTATTATTTCAAACGTGAAATGATCAAAACAAATCCTACCGTTTTGGTTGATATGCCTAAAATACACGAACGAACAATTGTTCGTCTCGATGCGGATGAAACTGCTTTATTATTGGATTATGTGGAGAATGCAGGTAACACCTTAACTGGGCAGGCAAAAGCTTATTATGAAAAAACCCGTGATCGTGATCTTGCCCTTATAACGCTTCTTTTAGGAACAGGTATACGAGTTTCTGAATGCGTAGGCCTTGATGTGGAAGACATTGATTTCAAAAATAATGGAATCCGTGTAATCCGTAAAGGTGGGAATGAATCTGTTGTTTATTTTGGAGAAGAGGTGGAGAAAGCTCTTAGAAACTATCTTGATGTCCGTGCCGGCATTACAGCATGTTCAGGTCATGAGCATGCTCTCTTCTATTCTACCCAAAGAAAACGTATGACAGTGCGTTCTGTAGAAAATCTTGTAGAAAAGTATGCTTCCCAGATTACCTCTACTAAAAAGATCACCCCACACAAGCTGAGAAGTACCTATGGTACAGCTCTTTATCAGGAAACCGGTGATATTTATCTTGTAGCTGACGTATTGGGTCATAAAGACGTTAATACAACGAGACGCCACTATGCAGCCATGGATGACCAAAGACGTCGCCAGGCGGCAAAAGCCGTACATTTACGGGAAGACTAAGAAATGCCGCTTTGCCGGAAATATTTGATAGGACTCATCATCAAATCAAGGATATTACCAATTTATAATATAACAACGCCACCGACATTTCGAATATCCAGCACATGACAGCTGTCTTTTCCAAGAACTTTTTCAATATTTTTTTTGAAATCTGCCAATTCATCTATAGGTACAAAAGCCTGAAGTGTACCGGCAAAACCGCCACCGTGAACCCGACAAGCTCCTTTGCCATTCAATAGTTTTTCTGTAACCGTTATGGCTATAGCCATATCCTGATTTTTTACAGAACCACTGGGTGTGATATTTTGCAAAAGCTCCCAGGACGAACGGCCCGATTCTCTAATCAGCTGTAAAAATTCATCTATGTTGCCATTTTCAAGAGACCTTGCCTCTTTAACTACTCTTCTATTTTCCGCAAAAAAATGAAGTGCTCTTAAAACAGCCCTGTCACCAAATTTCTTTCGAATGCATGGGATAGCTTCAAAAAAAGCATCTTCATTAACCTCCCGTAATACCTCTTTTCCAAAATAAGAGGCAACGGCCTTCATTTCAGCAGGAATAGAGGCATATTCGTCAGTAAGAGATGCATGATCGGCTCCAGAGTCGATCATGCATAGTGCAATGCCCATTCTTTTAAGATCAACTCCTACAGGCTTTATAAGCGGTTCATTGGAATCTTTGAAATCAATGGATACAGCCGAACCTACGGAAGAAGCCATTTGATCCATAAGACCACTTGGCTTACCAAAATAAACATTCTCAGCAAACTGACCTATTTTTGCAATTTCGATAGCACTAAAATTGTCATGACAGAACAAATGGTTTTCAACTACACCGATCAGAACTTCACAGGCTGCAGATGATGAGAGCCCAGATCCGGGCAAAACATCAGAGTCCGTATAAAGGTCAAAACCTTCTATCTTAAATCCATATTCAGCCATTTTAAAAAGAATACCACGGATCAATGCAGCGGTACTTTCCTTTTCCGCGTCTACCATATCAAGGTTTGAAATATCAATTTTAATTAAAGGCCATCCTTTAGATTGAAAACGAACCTCTTTTGTTCCATTCAAGGAGGCACAGGCGAGAAAATCCATTGTAACAGCAGCAGCTAAAACATTTCCTCTTTGATGATCTGTATGGTTGCCGCCAATCTCTGTTCTTCCTGGAGCTGAACATAAAGTTACTTCTCTTTCCTTATCCGTGCCAAAGCATTTTTGAAATTCATCTAAGATGTCAAGGGTGCGAGTTTGTATCTTATTTAAGTCAGTGTATCCCATTTTTTTGAAAATATTATCCAATTCACCCTTTTCAGTCATGATCCTGGCTTCACTCCATTTTTTCATTTTGGATTTCCTCTCTTTAAATGTCAGATAATGATGTATTCAAAAACATTTACGCTCATGACTTCTGAATACAACAGGCTTTGCGCTCATCCAGTTAACAAAGTCTTGTTTTAAACAGACTTGCATCGAATTTTTAATCGAATGCAGTCATAAACAAAAAGACAGACCTCGGCATGAGGCCCGTCCTTTAGTCCATGACAATAGAATGCTTGCGAACTTGCATTTTATTGTTTTACTTATTATAATCTTAATCTTTTTTCCAGTTTTTCTCAGCTTCAGCAGAGGCCTCGATTTTTTCCATTTCTTTTTTTATGGATTCTGCCGTCAGATCCCAGTCAGCTTCTCTTGCAGGATTATTTTCATCCTGATGCTTCTTTCCAAAGTTTTTAAGTTTATCATAAAGCCCTAGTTTAGCTGAAACAGGTCTTTCCGTTATCGGTTTATGGGTAACAGGATCCATCTCCCACAGAGCCCGATATGATTCAAGGTCAGATGGAATATCTTTCTTAATATCCTGGCGAATAACATGACTCTGGATGATAGCTGCCAAAAGTGCACACACGGGAACAGCCAGAATCATACCAGCTACACCAAGAAGTCCGGATCCGATCAGAATGGAGATAACAACAAGGATGGTCGATACACCAACCGAACTTCCCAGAATTTTTGGTCCAAGAAGATTTCCGTCGAACTGCTGCAGAATAAGAACAAAAATAATAAAATAAAGACACTGCAACGGACTGACAAAGAAGATCAGGATAGCTGAAGGAATAGCACCCATGAACGGTCCAAAGAAAGGAATCACATTGGTGAGACCGACAACAACTGCAATCAAAAGCGGATAAGGCATCTTCATGATGGTCATGCATACAAAGCAGATGATACCAATGATGAGAGAATCAATAAGTTTACCAATAATGAACCCGCCAAACTTAGTATCGACAAATCGCAGATTATGCATAATCTGATTAGCTGTGGTGATACTGAAAATGGCATAAATGACACGCTTAATACGTGCCTTAATGCGAGCTTTATAGATCAGTACATAAATAGATATAATGATTCCCAAAACAACGTTCCAAAGAAAACTAAGCAGTGAAACTACCTGTCCTGTAATACTGCTGACCATAGTATCAAGGGGCGTATAATTGGATTGAATCCACTTCCAAATACTGTCTACATAATTGGACGTTGTACTGGCTGATGCACCAAGAAGATTATTAACCGTATCATTATTGCCAACAAGATCCGAAAGCATGTTATTCAGCTGACTGATATAAACCGGTACATTTTGTACAATACCCTGGATACTTTCAATCAGAGAAGGCAAAATCTTGCTGATTACCGCATAAACAATGAAGAGCATAATAATAACAATTAGAATCGAACTAATAATTCTTATAGCAGCTCTTGCTTTATTGCCCACCTTTTTAAAGATTAATTCATGTAACTTTAAAATGCCCCTTTCAAGACACATCATAAAAGGGTCTAAAAGATAGGCAATGACAAACCCATATAAAATCGGTGCAAGAACACCACCAATAAATTTCAAGGCTGCCACAAAAGTGGATGATTTAAATATAATCAGAAAAATAAGAAGGCAGGCAGTGAAGGTTCCAATAACCGTTAGTGCAAACTTTCCATATACAGTCTTTGGTTTCAGTTTCATAGGGAAAATTTCCCCTTCCTCTTCTATTAATATTGTTATTTATTATTTATTGTACGGTCTTTGATTTCAGCTGCATTGATAATGATATCAACACAAGCATCCATTGTCAGTGATGAACTGTCAAGGCACATATCATAGCTTAAAGAAGAGCCCCACTGTTTGTTGGTATAATAATTATAGTAACTCTTTCGCTGTTTATCTGTTTTGTTAATCTGTTCATGAGCTTTGGATAATGTAAGTTCACTGAAGCGCTGCTGCATGGTTGCAACTCTTACATCCTCCGGTGCATGGATAAATACAGAAAAGTAAGGTGCATAGTCTTCCAATGCGTAATCAGCGCAACGTCCTACGATAACGCAGGGGCCTTCATCGGCAATGCGGCGAATGGTATCAAACTGTGCCATAAAAATCTTGTGATCCAAAGGCATATCATTGAAACCGCCGGAAGTAAGACCAAATCCATTAGACATTACAATTGAATATAAAAAGCTATTGGTTGGTTTTTCATCATGATGCTCAAAAATTTCTTCACAAAAACCGCATTCCTTTGCGGCTCTTTGAAGAAGATTGCTGTCATAGAAAGGAATATTCAGCTTTTCAGCTATCTTCTGTCCTATATAACGTCCACCGGAACCTGTCTGACGACCTATCGTAATAATCGATTTCATAATACACCTCCTAATTTAGCGATTAATTTTTTATAATAATCAGGCAAAGGAGCCTGAAAAATAACATTTTTATGTGTCGTAGGATGTTCAAATCCTATAATTTCAGCGTGTAATGTCTGCCCTATAAGATTAAAAGGACATTTTTTCGGTCCATAGACATCATCCCCTAAAAGCGGGTGCCCTAAAGAAGCCATATGAACACGAATTTGATGTGTTCTACCTGTTTCCAGACGAAACTCACATTCATCATAGCCATCCAACTGCTGTAACACTTTGTAATGTGTGGTAGCTTCTCTTCCATTTTCATGGTCAACGGCCATTTTT
Organism: Oscillospiraceae bacterium; assembly: GCA_963607995.1. Classification (GTDB taxonomy): domain Bacteria; phylum Bacillota; class Clostridia; order Lachnospirales; family Lachnospiraceae; genus Chordicoccus. The sequence continues at coordinate 7,888 of CAVDGK010000073.1, forward strand.
TTTCGGTCTTTTTTGTCCCGTCCGATGGGAAGTGAAACTGTTCCACTCTCTTCTTTTAAATGGCCTATAAC
>CAVDGK010000074.1:0-7885 GCA_963607995.1 Oscillospiraceae bacterium
GAGCAAGGCCTATGCACCTCTGGTAAGGCAGACCCTCGAGGAGGCCGGCACTTAAAAAGGTAGTTTCATTCTCACTTCTTTCGAAGGAACCGCTACTTCACTAAACTCAGTCATCGTGCAGGCACTCGACTTCGTTAAGTGTGAGCATGTGTGCTCGACGAGGGTCGCGGAAGCATATCTGCCGTGCAGAAGTGCTGGGCCAGCTCGTACTTATCAAAAACCTATACTTTATTGAATAGTTGTATAACATTCTAACATAGAAAAGGTTCAGGAGAAAATGTGAAATATTACAAATATATTACAAAAATAATTCAAAATATGTTATAAGTAAAGAGTATCGTTTTGAGGGAAATTAAACAATGTGATACAAGGGGAAATGCAATGAAGAAATTTAAAAAGAAAAGTTTAAAAATAACTTCCGTGATTCTGGCTCTGACCATGATCCTTTCAATTCTGCCAATGACAGCATTGGCAGAGGAAGCCGTGATCACCGGCTTCGCGGACTTTGATATTTCAGAACATTATCTATATGTGGATGAAAATAACCGTCCTGATGAGGCAGAACTTATAGCTGAAATGCCCTCTACTTTAGAAGTCTATTTAAGTGGAAGCGACACACCTGTCAGTGTAGACGTCTCCTGGTACTGTATCACCGAAGACTATGCCACGGCAGAAGACCATTATCTTCAGTTCAGCCCCATCTTTAATTATGAAGTGGCAGATGGCATCGACGTTGAAACGGATGCACCCTACATTGGCGTATTCTTAAGAGAAGGTGAAGAAGTTATGGCCGCCAGTGAAGAGACCCTTAACGGCATCACCCGGGAAGAACAGTCAAAAGCAAACCGGGAAACAATCTATAAATATCTGACCCAGACCCTGGGCTACAATATGGCGGCCGCCTGCGGCATTCTCGCTAATATTGAAAGTGAATGCTCCTTTATGTCCAACAACCTTCAGAGTATTGGAAATAGTGCTCTTAACTGGACCGACGAACAGTACACGACGGCTGTTGACAATGGAACTTATACAAAGACCGTGAAAAATGATAATGGAACCACGGAAACGAAAGATACCAGATGGATGTTTTCACACGACAGCTATGGCTATGGTCTGTGTCAGTGGACTTACTGGAGCCGGAAACAGAATCTTTATGATTATGCCAAGAAAAAAGAAAAAAGCATTTCTGATATTTCCATGCAGTTGGATTTCATGGATTCAGAAGAATTGCCGGGCTATTATGAAAAACAGTCAGATGGCACAAAAACCTATCTGAAGAGGGATATTCTTAAAAATGCCACCCTCTCCTGGGGTGGAGCTTATTATTCGGCTTACAAATTCTGCACCATCTATGAACAGCCTTCCAAAACGGAAGAACGCGCTAAGGCCAGAGGTAATCTGGCTGTTGAAATGTGGAAGAATTACAGTGGCCAGAGCAGTGCCAGCACCACGTCTTACGACCGCATTCAGGGTAATAACCGCTATGAGACAGCCATTGCTGTGGCAGATGAGCTTCTTGAAATAAGAGGCGAGGATAAATTCGACAGCATTGTCCTGGCAAGAGCCAATGATTTCCCGGATGCTTTAAGCGGCGTTCCCTTTGCTTATGAAAAGAATGCTCCCATCCTTCTGGTTAATGAAAATGGTGTGGGAGAAGGAAATCAGAAGACGCTTGATTATATTGCAACTCATCTTGATAACGGCGGTACGGTTTATTTACTGGGAGCAAAGGAAGTTGTACCGGATTCCGTCAAAACCTATCTTTCCCAGACAAAAAATAAATCTTATAATTATGTTCGTTTAGCTGGAAATAATCGCTACGAAACCAATATGAAAATCGTTAATGCTATGGCGATTGAGAAGGGAAGCGATGTTTACATTGCCTGCGGAAAAAATTTCCCGGATGCACTTTCTGTATCCGGCGGTGCAGCGTCTTCAAATTCTCCTATTATTTTGGCAGACAGTGCGCTGAGCCAGGAAGCTTTAAATAAGATTGCTGAGATTTCTCCGTCTCATATCTATATTATTGGTGCCAAAGAAGTTGTATCGGAAAATGTGGAAAGTCAGCTTTCGAAATTAAAGAAGAATGTGACAAGTGTGGAATTAAATTACAGTGTGACACGTCTTTATGGCGATCAGAGATATAAGACGGCAGTGGCCGTGTCGGAAGCTTTGTATTCGCCTAATGTTTCGAAAGCCATTATCGCCACGGGACAGAATTTCCCGGATGGCCTGGTGGCAGGGCTTTTAGCAGCAGAACTGGATATTCCACTGCTTCTGGTTTCCGATATCCATACGACAGAGGCAAAGACCTACCTGGCCTCCCGTGGAACGTCTTATTATTATGTTATGGGAGCGGAAGGAGCTGTTTCAGAAAAAGCTGTCATTGGAGTGATGCATTAAGATGAAGCGAGAATCGATGTGATTCGGTTAAGGAGGATCATCGAGGAGGATGGTATTTAACGAACTTGATCGGAGCGAGTATAGTGCGCTGCGTGACGAGGGGTGTGGACACGCGTACTGACGGGGAGGCATTTGAGACTTGTTGGTACATGTGCGAAATACTATAGAATGGAGTAAAAAAATGACAACAATGAGAATTGGAACGGGATATGATGTGCATCGCCTGGTAGAAGGCCGCGACCTTATCTTAGGGGGTGTGAAAATCCCTTATGAAAAAGGCCTTTTGGGTCACTCAGATGCGGATGTGCTGGCCCATGCTATTATGGATGCCATGCTGGGGGCGGCAGCTCTTGGAGATATTGGCTATCATTTTCCGGATACAGATGAAAAATATAAAGGAGCCGATTCCCTTCTTTTAATGAAGGAAACGGTAAGAATCCTTACTGAGGCGGGCTATGAAATCGTCAATGTGGATGCCACCATCCTGGCCCAGCGTCCCAAGATGCGTCCTTATATCGATGAAATGAGAAAAAATATGGCAGCAGTTATGGAAATTCCTTTTGACTGCTGCCATGTCAAAGCTACCACTGAAGAAGGTCTTGGCTTTACCGGCAGCGGCGAAGGCATTGCCGTACAGGCTGTATGCCTCATCGATAAAAAGTGATTTTTCTTTTGTGCAGATGGAGCGTTGTCTTGACAAACACAAAAGGGTTGAATAGACTTAAATTCATATGAGTTTATTAAAAGAATTAGAAGAAACATACGTTATATATAAGGAACGGGATCCGGCGATCCGTTCTAAATGGGATGTCCTTTTGTATCCCTGCTTCTGGGCCCTTCGATATTATCGAAAAGCCCATAAGTTGTGGGAAGAAGGGCATTATTTTCGTGCCCGTCAGCTTTCCCAGAAAGCGGCACGGAAAACAGGCATTGAGATTCATCCGGGAGCTGTGATCGGAAAAGGACTTTTCATCGATCATGGAACAGGTGTTGTCATCGGTGAGACGACCATTATCGGTGATAATTGTACTCTTTATCAGGGGGTTACCCTGGGCGGTACAGGCAAGGAGCATGGCAAACGTCACCCCACTCTCGGAAATAATGTTATGGTCTGCTCAGGTGCCAAGCTTCTTGGCTCTTTTAAAGTCGGGGACAATTCGAAGATTGGCTCCGGGGCTGTCGTTTTGAAGGAAGTTCCGCCAAATTGTACGGTTGTAGGCGTGCCGGGACGGGTGGTCCGCATGAAAAATAAGGTGGTGCCATCGGATTCTATGGATCAGACCCATATGCCGGACCCCATCCTCGAGGATCTGAAGACCTTAAGGCGGGCTAATGATGAACTGGTTAATCGTCTTATGGATATTGAGTCGGAGCTTCGTACCATTAAGAAATCCAACGGCGATGAAGATGTTATACGGAATGTTGAACGGGAAGTTTCTTCCTGGCCTAAGCTCGAAAAGCTTTCACCGGAAGAGGAACGCCCCTTCGAAGAAGTCGATGACTGCATGTTCGCTGACTACATATGAAAACCAGGGGATGAAAGTCAAATGCTCCATGCTTGCATGGAAAGCAATTTGACTTTAAGACCCGCCAAACATGAGGAAGAAGCCATTTGCGAAGCAAATGAGCGGAATCCGAATGTTTGTAGAATTGCGAGAGTGCGAAAGCACGAAGCAATTCGTTGGTTTTCAAAAAAAAGAAAGTCAAATGCTCCATGCTTGCATGGAAAGCAATTTGACTTTAAGACCCGCCAAACATGAGGAAGAAGCCATTTGCGATAAAAGCGTCGTCAATATTTAGCCGTATATGTGCTTGCACATAAAGACGGCTAAATATTAGACGACCAAACAGGCACGAGCGTGTAAAGAGATATCTTGGAATGCGAGTGCCTATGGCGGATGCGAAAGTGCATAAGCACGAAGCAGCCGGCTTTTTACCTTGAAGGAGCAATTCGTTGGTTTTCTAAAATATAGAATAGAAGGAAGACATTATGAAAATATTTAATTCACTCACAATGAAGAAAGAGGAATTCGTTCCTATCGAGCCGGGCAAAATCCGCATGTATGTCTGCGGCCCAACAGTTTACAATCTGATCCACATTGGTAATGCCCGTCCCATGATCGTTTTCGATACAGCAAGACGTTATTTTGAATACAAAGGCTATGAAGTTAATTACGTCTCCAACTTCACGGATGTCGATGACAAAATTATTAAGGCAGCCCTTGAAGAAGGCGTTCCTACGGAAGAAATCTCCGAAAGATATATTGCAGAATGCAAAAAGGATATGGCAGCCATGAACGTTCGTCCGGCTACCACCCATCCTCAGGCTACTAAGGAAATCGGCGGTATGATCGGCATGATCAGTAAGCTGATCAAAAATGGTTATGCTTATGAAAAAAATGGTACGGTTTATTTTCGTACCCGTCAGTTTAAAGAATATGGCAAGCTTTCCCACAAAAATCTTGACGATCTTCGCAGCGGTTTCAGAAGCCTGAAGGTCAGCGGTGAAGATGAAAAAGAAGATAATCTGGATTTCGTTCTCTGGAAGCCTAAGAAAGAAGGGGAACCGGCCTGGAAATCCCCCTGGTGCGAAGGCCGTCCGGGCTGGCATATTGAATGCTCTGTCATGGCTAAGAAATATCTTGGGGATGAGATCGATATTCATGCCGGCGGCGAGGACCTTATTTTCCCGCATCATGAAAATGAAATCGCTCAGTCTGAATGTGCAAACGGTGTACAGTTTTCACGTTACTGGATGCATAATGCTTTCCTGAACATCGATGGCACCAAAATGAGCAAATCTCTGGGCAATTTCTTCACTGTCCGTGATATTGCATCTAAATATGATCTGCAGGTTTTGCGTTTCCTGATGCTGAGCGCCCATTATCGTACGCCTCTTAATTTTTCTGCAGATCTGATGGAATCTTCAAAGAGCGCCCTGAACCGTATTACCAATGCAGCCGGCCGTCTCCTGGATCTCTGCAATAGCGGGGCCGAAGGTGATATGACACCGGATGAGGCTGCAAAAGTGGAAGAAGCCAAGGGCTTTATTACCTCTTTTGAAAATCATATGGATGATGACATTAACACGGCAGATGCCCTGTCTGATATTTTTGATCTCGTTAAATTCGTTAATATTAATGCCAATGAAGGCTGCACTCATGCTTATGCCAAGGCTCTTCATGACGAACTGGCGATGCTGTGTGACATTCTTGGCCTTATTGCCGATGTGCCGGATGAAGCCCTGAGTGCTGAAGTAGAAGCAAAAATCGCAGAACGTCAGGAAGCCAGAAAGGCTAAGGATTTTGCCAAAGCCGATGCCATCCGTGATGAGCTGGCGGCAATGGGAATCGAACTCATGGATACCAAAGAGGGTGTGAAGTGGAAAAGGAAAGCGTAAAGGCAATGGCACCTTTGGTGCTGGCTTATCTGGGCGATGCGGTATATGAAGTAATTATCCGGGAAAGACTGGTCGTGGCGGATCGGAGCCGCCCCAATGTCCTAAACCGGAAAGCATCTCACCTTGTGTGTGCTGCGTCCCAGTCGGCCATGATGGAAAAAATCCTTCCTCTTCTTGATGAAGACGAGGAGGCTATTTTTCATAGAGGCAGAAATGCCAATTCACCGACCCATGCAAAAAACCAGAGTATACAGGATTACCGCCGGGCTACAGGATTTGAAGCACTGGTGGGTTATCTTCATCTGTGCGGTGAAAATGAGAGACTTGAAATGCTGATCAATGAAGGGCTGAAGGCCGTAGAGGAACAAGATGAAAGCCATAAATGAAGAAAATGAACAGGAAGTAAATCTTAAGATTGAAGGACGTCACGAGGTGCTGGAAGCTTTCCGCGCAGGTCGTTCCATCGACCGTCTTTATGTCCAGGAAAATGTTAATGACGGACCAATCCGCAACATTCTTAAAGCGGCTAAAGAGGCGGGATGCATTGTAAATTTTGTCAGCAAGGAAAAGCTGAATGAAATGTCCGAGTCCCACCGCCATCAGGGGGTTATTGCCCTGGCAGCAGCATTCCAGTATGCTTCCATTGATGATATTTTAAAGAAAGCTGAAGACAAGGGGGAACCGCCTTTTATTATTCTTTTGGATGGTATTGAAGATCCCCATAATCTGGGAGCTATCATCCGGACGGCAGACATTGCCGGCGCCCATGGGGTTATTATTCCAAAGAGACGGGCTTCAGGCCTGACGGCTACGGTTATGAGAGCTTCTGCCGGTGCCCTTAATTACGTGCCGGTGGCAAAGGTGACCAACCTGAAAGCTGCCATGGATGAACTTAAGGAAAAGGGCCTTTGGTTTGTCTGCGCGGATATGGATGGCACGGAAATGTATGATTTAAATCTTAAGGGTCCCATCGGCCTGGTAGTTGGTAATGAAGGTAACGGTGTCAGCCGTCTTGTGCGGGAGGCCTGCGACATGGTGGCCAGCGTGCCGATGTATGGCGAGATTAATTCTCTGAATGCATCTGTAGCTGCCGGTGTCCTTATGTATGAAATTGTGAGACAGCGAGTTAAATAATAAAATGTCTCAAAAAATAAATGAACTGACAGATGAGGATCTTTCCCTGCTTTCGAAAAGCGGCAATTCCGAGGCAGAAGATATCCTCATGGAACGGTACAAAGGCTACGTGCGTAAACTCTCCCATGCCCGGTATCTGGTAGGCGGCGATTCTGATGATCTTATCCAGGAAGGCATGATTGGCCTGATGAAGGCAGTCCGGGATTATGATCCCGAAAAAGGTGCTTCTTTCAAAACCTTTGCAACGTTATGCATCATGCGTCAGCAGACCACAGCCATCGATTCAGCGGTTCGAAAGAAGAATGAGCCCTTAAATCATTCCATTTCCATTTCCAGCGAAGAATGGGAGAGCGCGGTCCGTATGATGCGGGAACAGCAATCCCCGGAAGAGATATTGGTTTCTAATGAAAGCTCTATGGAACTTTTAGGACACCTTAAGGATATCCTGAGTCCTTTTGAAAATGAAGTCCTGGAACTTTACCTTCAGGAAAAGGGGTATCGCGAAATTGCAGAAGAACTGGGAAAAACCCCCAAGACCATTGATAATGCCATTCAGCGCATCCGTATCAAGGTTAAACGTTATTTGGGTCGGGAGTAAGGAACGGTCTAAAAAGCATAAAACGTGATATAAAAAGATAAAATCCTGCATTGACCATAAATCATGGGATTTTTATAATATTTCTAACGACGGCCGGAAGGAGTATTATGACAAGACCAAGAAAAGTGGTCCAGTATTCTCTGATCGGGGAAAAGATCAGAACTTACGGCAGTATAAGAGAAGCCCAGAATGAACTGGGAATTACCCATATTTCCAGTGTGTGCCGTCGGCAGAGAGTGACGGATGGCGGCTATCGCTGGCGCTATGAAAATGAAGAAGACGGAACAACCTACATAAGAATTCATTGATTGTTTAGTGCGCAGCACGAATATCCTTGATTAAAAAAGTGA
>CAVDGK010000075.1:0-7880 GCA_963607995.1 Oscillospiraceae bacterium
GACAGGCACTCTTGGCCTGCTTGCGGACTGTTTCCATGGAAAGTGCCGCTTTTTTGAAAAGATAATGATCTTTCGGAAGAACAATGATATTGCCTGTGGTCTTAGTTACCACCGCCTGTTCCATTTCTTCCTTAGTTGTCAGTTTCTTTCCCATCATGGGACCACCCATGATCAGGGCAAAATCACTGACAGTAGGGCCAGCTGCTTTTACACATTCAAGCACCGATGTTCCGATAGGTACATGGAGCTGAAGGGGTTTGTTAACTTCACCTACAACTGAAAGATATTTTTCAATAACCGGCTTTTCCTCAAGGGCATCCGCAATATTTAAAACGGTTCCCACATTATCCACTACACAGCCTACGTCTGAAGGCAGCCCTCTCTCCGGGATGCATCTTCCTGTTACCTGCTGGATCATGGTCTGCTCATCACCGGCGGGATAGAAATAGCCCATTTCAAAAATTTCAACATCACTATTTTGATCAGCGATGGCTTTTTTCAATGCTGCTATCTCTTTCTGGTAAGCACCTTTAAGAGCAATGACCTTTTTTGAAGCCTCCAGTGAATCCGCAATAATGGGGATTGTTTTGATAATACGATCCGCATAAGTCCTGATCAGATACTTATCCGTCTCGATTAAAGGTTCGCATTCCGCTGCATTAACAATGAAATACTCAACCTTCGTATTTAGTTTTACATGGGTGGGGAATCCGGCGCCCCCGGCACCGACAACTCCCGCAGCCTTTACCTTGTCTATCAGGTTCATTGGCAGCCCTCTTTCTCTTATGATTCTGAGTTCCGCAGAGTCCTAACCCCGCTTCATACCTTTTCCGCTAAAAATTACTTTCGTTCCATCTACAAAACAGAGCGATCAATTTCAAGATCGTCCACGATTCCCACAACAGTGGCATCTACCGGAATAGAAGAATCTCCAGTAGCATTCCGGGCTGAACTGCCCCCTACCAGGATAACCATTTCACCTATACCGGCTCCGATCATATCTGCCGCAACTATAGGAGTCTTATCCTCTTCTTCGCTCAGCACATCCATCGGTTTAACGATGAGAAGCTTTAACCCGGAAAGTTTTTCCTCTTTTCTTGTTGCCCAGATATTTCCAATGACTTTACCAATCTGCATGTCTATTCTCCTCTGTCTTTATTGGCTCACGATTTCTCGTGAGCCATTTTGGAGATTTCATTTCCGTTTTACTCACGAATCAATCGAATATTTCTTGCCGCTGCCGCATCTTTTGCAAGAGCGGTCATAATATTTTTTGAATGAAGGCGAATCACATTAACACCTTCACGGTTTGCCTGTATAACATCCCGTTCTGTTATAACTTTCTTTGAAAATTCGATTTCTACCGTATCATTCTTTTGAGGCTCAGGTTTTGATGAAGCTGTTTCCCCGCATTTTTCTGCTTGCGCCATCTTGCAGGGACATCCCATCAGTACATCTACCAGTTCTGCCGACGGACAGATCTTTAGGCCAAATGAAACAAGTTTATCCAGCTTGCTTCCCAGCATACACTGATAAGAGCCTTTTTCACCCTTTGGATAACGATAGAGTTCAACCTCTTCCTTCGGAACATACAAACTTTTTCCCATCATAAGGGCTCGTGCAGCCAACTTCGTATAGGGAGTATCGGTTATGCCCGATGCCAGCTTGCACATAGCATCAATAGAAAAATTATAAAGAACCACCACTTCAAAATCATTAAGGCTGATTTGATAATCCTCTGTTAATGCGCAGCAAGTTGTATATTTTTCTTTGAGTTTCGAATTTTCCAGCAGCGGATGACAGGTTTCACCATGCTCCTGTGTCAGGACCAAAATTCCCGGACGTTTCTGATCTTCAAGAGCTTCTGCTACAGTCTCCTGCAGATTTTCTATACCGGTAACAGTTTCGCCAGCCTCCGAGAGCTTTTCCATGACACGGGAAAGAATTTCCTGAATCATATCGCTTCTTTCCAATGTTTCTCCATTCTTCTGAATTACCCTTCAGAAAGGATACAGTTTTGTGCGATTCCGGCAGGTGTAACAAGGAAAGGATTTTCCGGCTTAATGGTTCTGATACCGGTCACCTTTTCGAAAATACCTTCTATACCCGTCAAACAAGTGGTTCCGCCGCATAGATAGATGGTATCTGTTTCGGAAGGATCCACATATTTTTTGACAATAGTAGCCATCTTTTCGATAACCGGCTTAACAATAGGTAATATTTCCTTGTGTCTTTTATAATCCTGCTTGATCGCTTCTGCTTCATTAAAGGAAATATGATAATTACCGGAAATGACCAGGGACAGATGGGTTCCTCCGGTGGGTTCATCTTCAATCTCAACAACCTTTCCGTTTTTGATGATTGCAAGTCCTGTGGTTCCGCCACCGATATCAACCACTACACCATCCGTAATCTGGTAAATAGCATTTGCAGCACTGGGTTCATCCAGAACATTGGTCACTTCAAAGCCGGCAGATTCAGCTACATAACGGTGGGTCTGGGTACTTGACTCCGTTCCAGCCGGCATAGCGATGGCACAATCCATCAGTTCCGCCCCAAGTCTGTCTTCCAGCTTATCCTTAAGTTCTCGAACGATGCGGCAGGCTCCGCTGTAGTCAACTACGACACCATCTTTTAAAACGCTGGCTGCCTGTTTTTCACAGGCTACCGGATTATTTTCTTCATCCAGTACCACAAGCACGATATAGGCCGTTCCAAGATCAAGACCTGTCTTCAGTTTCTTTCCATGAGGCAGAACCTCACTTTCTGATTTTTCAACAAGTCTCATATACTCATTAACACGCTGCAAATCCATCATATTTCCGGTTTCCTTATTATTTGATTCTTTCAACACCTTGAGTGTCGATCTTTTTTATGATGCGTCCAAGGGTAAAACCGCTGACAGCGGCTGCATTGGCTTCGTCAAAATCAATATGCATACGGCAGGCAAAATTCTTGCTGACGCGGATAATAACGTCATTAAAGATAACCGGCCTTTCGCTGTAGACTTCCACTGCCACTCTTTCCTTGTCCTTCAGATTCATCCGAATGGAATCCTCTTCTGTTACATGGATATGGTTGTGAGCAATGATGACGCCTTCTTTTACCTCAAGTGTGCCGCAGGGTCCCTGAATGGTAATAGAGCCTGAACCGGCAATATCACCTGATTCGCGAATGGGTGCCGTTACACCCAGTGCAACGCAATCGCTTTTTGAAAGTTCCACCTGTGTGGCGGAACGAACCGGTCCCAGTACCGCAACCCTTTCCATGCTTCTCTTGGGACCGATCAGTGTAACTCTCTGATTTGAGAGATACTGACCCGGCTGTGACAAAGGTCTTTTAGGTTCAAGGACTGCGCCTTTTCCAAACAGCACCTCTACATCTTCCTGAGTAAGGTGCACATGCTTGGCAGACACTTCGATTTCAACGAATCCTGCCATATGGACAGCATCAACAATTCTGTCTGTAAGATTACTCATGTTTACCTCCGTCCTCTTCATACCATCCTGCCAGATGACGACACATCATGATATGCATCGCACTGGATAAACGATTTAATTCTTCTATAACATCGGAACGAATGTAAACTTTTCCAACATGGAATGCCCTGCAGGCTGCAACCTCCGTCTCACGAATCGATGTACGGATTTTGTTGAGCCAGGCATATTCCGGTCCCATCGTGTAATCAGGCAGCACCATCTGCTTGATCTTATAGAATTTCATGGGGTTATGTGAGTGTTCTCTCAATTCTGCATGGGTCAGACCAATAATGGTATCTGACTTAAGTTCATCATCCAAAACCTCTGCCCGCATGATTTCTCTAAGTGATCTTAAAATATCAGCCAGATCATCGATCACCTTCTGATTACCGCCGGATGCGCTGATCATGGCCTGGGCCAGAACAACGTCCGACTGGACAGCGTCCAGCTTGCCACGAAACAGAATACGATCATGATCTTTATTGACTAATTTGTTGCCTGAAAGCTGTGTCATATGCTCAGGCTTTTCAAAATAGAAAGCCCCTGTTTCATAATCAACATATTTCGGCTTCGGTGCATCTGCCTGACCCGGAATTTTAACTTCCTCCGGTGCAGGAACCTCAGTCGCTACAATTTTCGGCTTCTTCGGTTCTTTTTTTTCTTCTTCGGCCTTTACCACCGGGGTCTTCAGCTGATGCGTGTAAGTATAACCGCCGGCTTTTTCGATGCGGATCTTACGCTGCTGAAGATATTCCCTGGCTGCCGGTGTCAGAATTTTTCCTTCGGGAATAACATAGACCTCCGGCTGACTGCTTCGAAGCTCGTAACGGAGGATATCTTCTGTGATTGCTTTCACCTGCTATCCCTCCTTTCGTTTTCTTTGAAGCAAGTTTTATTTCAAAGTCGGAAGGATAAATTCAACTTCTTCATGCGGTCTCGGAATAACATGTACAGAAACCAGCTCACCAACTCTTTCGGCTGCAGCTGCACCTGCATCTGTAGCTGCTTTAACAGCACCAACATCGCCGCGAACCATGACAGATACAAGACCGCCGCCAACATGTTCTTTTCCGATCAGTGTAACGTTTGCTGCCTTTACCATTGCATCAGCTGCTTCGATTGCTGCAACAAGACCTTTTGTTTCGATCATACCAAGTGCCTGTGTAATAGCCATAATATCCTCTTTCTGCGTCTTAGACGCCTGCATTCTTATTTTTCTGTGTACACGTCCATATCAGGACGTGCACACATTGGATGATTTAAAAAATAATTTACTTGTCGAGTTTCGGAAGAATGAATTCAACTTCTTCATGCGGTCTCGGGATAACGTGTACAGAAACCAGCTCACCAACTCTTTCTGCTGCAGCTGCGCCTGCATCTGTAGCAGCCTTAACAGCGCCAACATCGCCACGTACCATAACGGATACAAGACCACCGCCGACATGTTCCTTACCGATCAGTGTAACGTTTGCTGCCTTTACCATTGCATCAGCTGCCTCGATAGCAGCAACCAGTCCTTTTGTTTCGATCATACCAAGTGCCTGTGTAACAGCCATAATATTTCTCCTTTCCAGGTTCAGTCTTTATTAATAATTTTTCAGTTTTTCAATAACGCTTTTAACGATAGCATCTACATCGATCTCATTAAGATCCATGGTGGGTTTGCAGATACCTTCGCTGCAATCCGGAATACTTGCCTTGATGTCTTCCAGTTCCTGCATGCCATAAGCCACATAACGATAATTCAAAAGCTGCATGGGGCCTACGTTTTCAGATGTAGCACTGCCGCCTACGGCGCCGCACCCCAGTGTCAGAGCCGGCTGCAGATTTGTTGTCGCACCGATACCGCCCAGAGCACTGGGGGTATTGACCATGATACGGGAAGCCGGTACGCGCTTAGCGAAGTAATCCACCATCTTGTCATCTTTGGTATGCATGGAGAATGTATGTCCGGCACCTTCATAGTTAAGAATTGTGCAGACTTTCTCGCAGACATCCACATAATCCGTACCAGTATAGAAGCCCATGATGGGTCCCAGTTTCTCATTTGAATAAGGATGACCACGGCCTACACCGGTTTCCTTTGCAACCAGAACTTTTGTACCTTTCGGAACTTTATCCAGATGTGCCAGAGATGCAATAGTTTCAACGCTCTTACCAACGATTTCCGGATTCATCGTGCCATTTGCACGAAGAATGAAACGGCCCAGCTGGTCTCTTTCCTGATCATCCAGGAAATAAGCACCCTGACGTTCCATTTCTTTTTGAACAGCTTCAGCCATATCCTCATCGCAGATAATAGACTGCTCAGAAGCACAGATGGTGCCATTATCAAAGGTTTCGGAGTCCATGATTCTCTTAACTGCCAGCGGCAGGTCGCAAGTCTTCTCCAGGTAAGCAGGACCATTGCCCGGGCCTACACCAATGGCCGGTGTACCGGATGAATAAGCTGCCTTAACCATAGCTGAACCACCGGTTGCCAGGATAAGGGCAACATCTCTGTGGTGCATCAATGTGCTGGTTGCTTCCATGGTCGGAATGCTGATGCAGGATACCAGGTTTTCATTAGCACCAGCCTCTGCTACTGCCTGTCGGATAACCTTAACGGTTTCCGTAATGGCTCTCAGTGCCGTCGGATGGGGTGAAAAGACGATAGCATTTCCTGCCTTAATAGCAATTTCTGCTTTGTAGAAAGCCGTTGATGTGGGGTTTGTTGACGGGATCAGACCGGCAATAACACCTACCGGTACAGCGATCTTTATCAAGCCCTTAGCCTCATCTCTTTCAATTTCGCCAATGGTCTTCATGTCTTTAATATGTTCATAAACACCACGGCTTGCAAATACATTTTTAATAACCTTATCGCTGACGATACCAAATCCGGTATCTTCCTGCGCCATCTGTGCCAGACGTTTGGCATTTCTGACACCGGCATCAGCGATTGATTTGACAATGCGGTCAACCTGTGTCTGGTCCATGCATGCCAGTTCTTTCTGAGCTTCCTTGGCAGAATCCACCAGCTCACGAACTTCCTGCATGGACATCAGGTCTTTATCAATCAATTTCATAATGCCACTTCTCCTTTATTTACTGCTGTCATAGCCCTTTTTACTTACTCTTCTATCAGCGATTTTTCAGGAAGCTGATAATCTTCTCAAGGAGCTCCTGCTTCTTGGCAAAGCGGATATCGGCCTTGGACATATTATCAATTTCAATCTCCCGTGCCAGCTGACGAAGCTTGGGTACGGACAGGGCTTTTAAATATTCCTCTGAATAATTCTCCGTATCAGTTTTTTCAGAAGTTTTCTCTGCTTTCTTAGGAGCTGCTTTTTCTGCCTTTGGCTCTTCACTTGCTTTTACTTCTTTATGAGCAGCCGGCTTTGGTGTCTCCTTTTTTTCAACAGGCTTTGATTCTTCTTTTATTTCCGGAGAAATATCTTCGGGGGCTTTGGCGGGCAGATCATCTGCATCATCCGGACCTTCCAGAATGCCTTCCAGATCTTCATGAGGTCTTGCGATAACGTGAACCGAAATCAGCTCACCCACCCGTTCAGCAGCTGCGGCTCCGGCATCAGTTGCTGCTTTAACAGCAGCGACATCTCCCCGAACCATAACCGTAACCAGGCCACCGCCAATCTGCTCCTTGCATGACAGCGTAACATTTGCCGCTTTGACCATGGCATCAGCTGCTTCAATGGCAGCTACAAGGCCCCTGGTCTCAATCATGCCTAATGCATTCATTTATTAAGCCTCCGCTTATTTTTTCTTATTCGATAGGACGATCTGCAACGCCTTCAACAGCATAAGCAAATGCATCGCAGGCTGCCTTGCAGGCACTCTGACTTCCTGTCAGGAGAGCGCCACCGAAGTTTGTCTCTGAAGGCGGAGCATAGAGGACGCAGCATTTAACATCAGCAGCCTTAAGGGCAGCATCAACGCCATACATAGCTTCAAGAGGCGGAGCGATGAGGTAAGCAATAGCTTCACCTTCTGCGATACCGCAGCTTTCAGACAGATAAGAACCTGTTCTTGAAATGCAGTGTGCATAATAGCAGATAGTATCATCATCATTTGCAGATACGAAATGGCAGACATTTTCGATCATATCAACAGCTGCCTCAAGACCTGCTTTGGCTTCTGCCGGATTGGGAGCAGCCAGGATACCGATGATTTCACCGGCCAGAGCTGTATTGGCATTGGCAGCACCGCCGTAGAAACTCTTTGCATAAACGACTTCGCAATCTGCTTTCTTTGTAGCTTCATCAAGAGCTGTATAGGTAACGTCATCACAGTCTGCTGTAATCAGGGCCAGTGATTTGTGTTCCGGTTTCAGATTAAGTTCTTTTGCCAGATCAGCTGATACGTTGGGGATCAGACGGGTTGCAAGGACCTTTGCTGGTA
>CAVDGK010000076.1:0-7729 GCA_963607995.1 Oscillospiraceae bacterium
GTACAAATTCCGTTCCATGGTGGTCCAGGATGAAAAGAAAGAAAAGAAAGCCTGGACGGTACGGGATGACCCCCGTGTTACAAAGTTCGGCCGGTTCATGAGAAAAACAAGTTTGGATGAGCTGCCGCAGCTTATTAATATCATCAAGGGAGATATGAGTCTGGTAGGACCACGTCCGGAAAGACCATTTTTCGTTGAAAAATTTCAGGAGGAAATACCGCGTTACATGGTCAAGCACCAGGTTCGTCCGGGTTTAACCGGTTGGGCACAGGTCAATGGCTATCGTGGAGATACATCGATCCGCAAGAGGATCGAATACGATCTCTACTATATTGAAAACTGGACGCTGGGACTTGATTTTAAGATTATGTTCCTGACGGTTTTCAAGGGATTTGTAAATAAGAACGCGTATTAGAGGTAAGTTATGACAGAAGAAGAGTATCAGTTGTATCTGAAACGTAAGAGAAGAAAAAAGCAGAAACTTCTCATGGCAAAGAAAAAGAAACGCAGAAGAATCATTCTTTTTTCCATAGAAATTGCCGTGATTGCTATATTGGCTATAGGTGTTTTTGTATATGCCAAGGTAAACAGCGGTTTAAGGAATATTGGCAGTGCATCCAGTGATGACCCCAACCAGAATACCGATAATGTCATCGTTAACGAAGAGGCAGCGGTAGACAAGGTTATGTCCGGTTATACCAATATTCTGCTGGTAGGTATCGATGCCCGTGAAGAGGATGATCCGGATTATTGCAATTCTGATACTATGGTTATCATGAGTATCAACAATAGTAATGGTGAAGTCAGACTACTTTCAGTTTACCGTGATACTTACTTAAATGTAGATCCTTCAGGTACCCAGTTTGAAAAAGCCAATGCAGCTTACTGCTACGGGTCCATTACCCAGTGCCTTTCTATGATCAATGCGAACCTTGATCTCAGCATTACGGATTACGTTATTGTTGACTTTAATGCTCTTTCAACGCTGGTTGATGATGTAGGCGGTATTGATATTGAATTAAGTGAGCAGGAAATCGTTCATTTAAATAACTACTGCCAGGAAACCTCAGAAGTAACCGGTAAGAGTTATGAGGAACTTCCGGAGGTGGCCGGTACTTATACATTAAATGGTGTTCAGGCCGTTTCTTACGCCCGCATCCGATATACGGCCGGTGAGGATATGAAGAGAGCCCAGAGACAGAGACTTGTCATTATGAAGATTGTTGATAAGGCAAGAGCTTCAGGTCTTTCAGGTGTTAACGCCATTATTAATGATGTCTTCCCGCTGTGCAAAACCAATATTTCCAATGCTATGTTGATCAAGATGGCAGCCCAGATGATTTCTTATTATGCCATCGTTGATACATCGGGCTTCCCATTCGAGTTCCGTGAGGAATCCCAATACATTAATGAAGAATATATGGTTCCGGTAACGTTGGAACAGAATGTTATTGAACTTCATCAGTTCCTCTTTAACGATGATGACTATACACCTTCTGAAACAGTGAAGAATTACAGTCAGATCATTATTGATGACAGCGGTTTTGATGAGTCGGATCGAGATGGAGCCATTGACAGCGGTAATATCGAGGCAGCGGCATCCGAAGCCGATAATGTCCGCTGATACAAAGAAAAATACAAACTGCAGTCCGGATTGAGATCCTGGCTGCAGTTTTTTATCGTATAGGAAACTTCGTCCCTATACGATAAAACGCTCCGCGAGGGTGCGCACTCGCGCGAAGATGAAATATGTCGCAAGCGACCGCGCTGGTTGCGAGAGTTTCGCAAGCGAAACTCTTTGTTCGTTCATGACAATGGAATGTGTAAAGCGTGCGTTCTACTCTATTGCTTAGAGGGAATACGTGTTTACCGCATAAGAAGGAAATTTTCTATAAAAAAAAGAAATGCCGGTTGTGCAGCATTTCTTTTTTGACAGCATATATGAAGTTTATACTAAATGCAGAATTTCAATCAAAAGCAACCAGGCCAGACCATAGTATGTAACCACAGCCACCAGATCATTAACCGTAGTGATAAGAGGACCGGAGGCAACAGCCGGGTCAACCTTGATCTTGTGGAAGAACATGGGAATCAATGTACCAACCAGTGAGGAGATTACCATGGCGACCATGAGGGAGAAGCCGACACAGCCGGAAATGATAAAAGCATGGACCAGAGGATTCGCCTTGAAGAGCCAGATATAAAGACCGATGAAGACGAAGGAAACACCTCCAAGAAGAAGACCATTAAAGAAGCCAACCCGCATTTCCTTGATAGCCAGGTGGAACTTTTTAGCACCGGTAAGGTTTTCATCCATAAGGACACGGATAGTAACAGCCAGGGACTGGGTACCAACATTGCCTGCCATATCAAGAATCAGTGACTGGAAGCACATGACGATGGGAAGTACTGCTACAACGGTTTCAAACATACCAACGACAGAGGAAACCACGATGCCAAGGAAAAGCAGAATGATCAGCCAGGGCAGACGTTTTTTGATGCTTTCCTTTAATGTTTCATTTAAATCTTCTTCGGCAGTCAAACCGGCAAGTTTTGCGTAATCATCGCCCATCTCGTCATCAACGACCTCTACGATATCCTGGGAAGTGATGACACCAATGAGTTTCTTTTCATCTGTCAGAACAGGGATGGAATCTTCGGCATAGTCCTTGATGACCTCGATGCAGTCGCTGATCTTTTCGTGATCAGAGACATAAGGATAGGATGTGGAAATGATATCATCCAGAGCAGTTCCTTCACGGGCAATGATAAGATCTTTCAGGTCAATAGCACCATAGAATTCTTCATTTTGGTCCACGACATAGACTGTGGAGATATTATCATTATCACCGGCCTGTTTAACCAGTTCCCGCATGGCCTGCCGGACGGTCAGGTCTTTGGTGATGACGATGAAATTTGTTGTCATGTAACTACCGATTTCATCATCCTCATAGGATTGAATCATCTGGATATCATGACTGGATTCTTCGTCCAGCATGTCGACGATCTTTTTCTGGGTATTATCATCGAATTCATCCAGAACATCGACAGCATCATCGGAATCCATGTAGGACAGGACTTTGGCTACCTTATCAAGATCTAATTCTTTAAGATATTCATCCGGATCATCCATATAGCTGAAGATTTCAGATAATCTTTCGGCCCCAAGAACCGGGTACAGTTTTTGACGTTCTTCTTTAGTCAGCTGGATAAGGGCATCAGCAATATCATTTTCATGATAATCGGAGAGACGATCCAGCAGTTCTTCTTTTGATAATGAGCTGTGCAGAATGGCAAGGAGCTCTTTCGCATAGTTCGGTTTGATCAGTTCAGTCATATTGTCTCCTTTCTTTCTTGAAAAAGGGCATAAAAATGCCGCTGTAAGTCATCTAACAGTTACATACTGTGAAGCAGTGTCATGAATTACGGCGGTAAAAAAGTCAATATGAATGAAGCAGACTATCCGAAGTATTTCCGGAAATAAGGAATGCTATCACAGAAAACAAACATCCTGCATTAGGAAACAAAGGCTGGAAGCTGCTTGAAAATATTTACTTTTTTTCCGTCGCAGATGCTACTTCGACCGGCATTATCGCAACTGTCCATTCTATTTCCTCCTTGTTCAGATTTATGGATTAGGAGATTAAAATCTAATCCGTGGCTATTCTATTCCTTTGTTTTGAAATGTGTCAAGAGGAAGATTGAAAGAATGACATAAGTTTTACCTGACTTTACGGAGTTATCCAATAACGTTGTATAAAATTGAAAAAATTGACTAAAGACACAAGTGTAAAAGCATTCTATTTCTCTCAATACTGGTCTTTTCGGATAGAAGTGAACGTGTTAAACTGAAGCTGTTTGATGTAAACACCAAGATTCTTTAAGAGAAAAAGGAGTGACACGATGAACGAATTTGAATTGAAGTATGGCTGTAACCCGAACCAGAAACCGGCACGCATTTACATGGCAAATGGTTCAGACCTTCCCGTTAAGATCTTAAACGGACGTCCCGGTTACATCAATTTTCTTGATGCCCTAAATGGTTACCAGCTTGTCAGTGAGATTAAAAAGGCTACAGGCCATCCGGCAGCCGCATCATTCAAACATGTCAGCCCTACATCAGCCGCTATTGGCCGAAAGCTCCCAGAGTCACTCAAAAAATCATGTTTTGTAGACGACATCGATGGTCTTGATGAAAGTCCGCTTGCCTGCGCCTATGCCAGAGCCCGTGGAACGGACCGTATGTCATCTTTTGGCGATTATGTTGCCCTTTCCGATGTATGCGATGTTACCACAGCCCGCATTATTGCCCGGGAAGTTTCCGATGGTGTCATTGCTCCGGGATACGAGCCGGCTGCTCTTGAAATCCTGAAAAATAAGCGTAAAGGCAGTTATAATGTCATCGAGATGGACCCGGAATACAAGCCGGATGCCCTTGAAAATAAAACAGTTTATGGCATTACCTTTGAGCAGGGTCGCAATAATCTGGTCATCAATAAAGAACTCTTTGAAAATATTGTAACGGAAAACAAAGATCTGCCTCAGGAAGCTGTTGAGGACATGATCATTTCCCTTATTACATTGAAATATACCCAGTCCAATTCTGTCTGCTTTGCTTACGACGGACAGGCTATCGGTGTTGGTGCCGGTCAGC
Organism: Oscillospiraceae bacterium; assembly: GCA_963607995.1. Taxonomy (GTDB): domain Bacteria; phylum Bacillota; class Clostridia; order Lachnospirales; family Lachnospiraceae; genus Chordicoccus. The sequence goes on from CAVDGK010000076.1 coordinate 4,655, forward strand.
AGTCCCGTATTCACTGCACACGCCTTGCAGCTTCTAAAGCGGATCTTTGGTTCTTAAGACAGAGCAATAAGGTTCTTGGTCTTGATTTCCTGGATACCATGAAGAGACCGGATAAAAATAATGTCATTGACCTTTACCTTGGCGAGGATGCAGAAGATGTTCTTTCAGAAGGCAACTGGCAGAAATATTTCAAGACAAAGCCGGAAGCTTTTACAGCTGAAGAGAAGAAGGCCTACCTCGCTGAGCATGCTCAGAATGTAACCCTGGGATCCGATGCTTTCTTCCCCTTCTCGGATAATATTGAACGGGGTGCCAAGAGCGGTGTTAAATACGTGGTACAGCCGGGGGGCTCAGTTCGGGATGATGCTGTCATTGATGCCTGCAATGCTCATAACATGGTAATGTGCTTCACCGGTATCCGTCTTTTCCATCATTGATGAAAGAAAACGATAATCTGCGGATTAAAAATCCGGAGAATACAAATAATATTTTTCCTCAATCTCAAATTACAGAAGAGAGTGTCTATCGTGAACTTGCCTGCACTATTTCCACCACGGAAGGGGGCATGACTATTCGGCAGGTTCTTAAAGGAAGATTTGGCCTGGTTGATCATGATATCAGTCGGGCTAAATACAGGAAAGACGGCATACGCTTAAATGGAGAGAGAACCTTTGTTTCCACCATGGTGAAAGAAGGCGATCTCCTCATTATTCGGATTGAAGATGAACCGGAGGGCAGGACAGTTCCGTCTAAAGGTCCTATTTCCATTTTATATGAAGATGAAGATCTTATTGCTTTAAATAAACCGGCAGGCATCGTAGTCCATCCTTCCCATGGCCATTATGCAGATTCTCTGGGAAATTACCTTGTGGGTTATTATAGAAGGCAGGGCAGAAGACACGATAGCCGTACCATCGGAAGACTTGATATGGAAACCTCCGGAGTCATTCTCTATGGAAAAACACGAAGCAGCGTCAGCCAGATGGTACGGGAAAATGAAAATGGCCTTATGGGAAAAGCGTACCTTGCTCTAGCCGAAGGATTTTTTGAAAAAGAAAACTATGATTTTGATGGTCCTATCGGTCGGGTAGAGGGGGCAAAGCTTCTTCGCATGGTGCGAGAAGATGGGGATGCGGCGCAAACCCATGTCAAAGTTCTGAAGCAATATGAAGACTATGCCCTTCTCTATGTTACCATTGAAACTGGAAGGACCCACCAGATTCGTGTTCATTTGTCCCATGCCGGGCACCCGCTTCTGGGCGATTGCCTTTATGGCCGTGTAAGAGAAGATGAAAATGGCAATACCATAACCCGGGCGGCACTTCACTGCTATCAGTGTTATTTTCAAAAACTCTATACCAAGGAAAAAGTTATCCTCCGAGCCTCCTTGCCGGAAGATATGAAAGCTTTCATCGACGAAGAAACACTTGCTCAACTTGGCCCCTATACACCTGAAAGAATGGAACTATAATTGATGACAACCAGTTTAGGCATTTCGGGTAAGGAAGATCTTCGAGGTGGCCATTACTTAAGTAGTTTCGTTTCAGCTTGTTCAATGAAACCGTTGTCTCACAAAACTCAGTCATTATGCAGGTACTTAATCTCGTTAAGTGCAGGCATGTGTTGACGAACGGAAGCGTACCTGTCCGTGCAAGAGTGTAATGGCGGTTCGATTTTTTGATTAGAAATATCATCTTATGAATAAAGAAAAGCTATGCCAGCATCTAAGCGGTATGATCAAAATACCAACTGTCACCTACTTTGACAGAGAAAAAGAAGATGAAGAGATATTTGAATCCTTCGCTGACTATCTCCGCGTAACCTATCCCCTCATCCACCAAAAAGCCTCCTTTTCCAAAGTTGGAAAAAGAGGCCTTCTTTACTGTCTTCGCGGCGGTGAAAAATCCTGCGTTCTTATGGCCCACTATGATGTGGTTCCAGCCAATGAAGATGACTGGTCATTTAAGCCATTTTCTGGGACCATTGATAATTCTTACGTCTACGGACGCGGAACCATCGATACCAAAAGCTCCCTCTGCTGCACCATGGAAGCTGTGGAAAATGCCCTCAAAGAAGGAAAAAAATTAGTCTATACCATCTATCTTGCCTTTTCGGGAGAAGAAGAAGTAGAAGGTGAATCCTCCAACGATATGATGAAGGCCCTTAAAGAAAAAGGTATTCACCCTGAATTTGTCCTGGATGAAGGAGGAGCCGTTATTCCGGAAGGCCTTCCTGGTGTACCTGAGAGAGCGGCCATGATCGGTATAGCAGAAAAAGGTGTGGTCAATATTAAGATGAGCGTTAAAGGTAAAGAAGGTCATGCCTCAACACCTCCAAAACATACAGCAGCCGGTGCCTTATCAGCAGCCGTTACAAAGATAGAAAATCACCCTTTCAAAAGCCGTCTTACACCGGCTACCCGTGCCATGTTTTCCATTATCGGTCGGAAAAGAGGCGGTGTTGTAGGTCTTCTTTTTAAAAATGCAAAAATCCTGAAACCCGGAATCTCATTCCTGGCCGGTAAAATGGGAGGAACCTTTAATGCCATGATGCGGACCACCACCGCTGTCACCATGCTGGAGGCTTCTCCTTCCTATAATATTCTCCCTTCAGAAGCGTCAGCCGGTATCAACCTGCGTCTCCTTTATGGTGATACAAAGAAATCCGCCATAGAATATATGCAGAAAATAGTCAACAATCCGGATATTCAATTTGAAATCGTATCCGGCAGTGATCCTTCCCCCGTTTCTGAAATTACGGGAGAATCCTGGCAGATCCTCACCGATACCATTGATCAAACCTGGCCCGGCATCTTGACTGCTCCCTATACCTTAAACGGTGGAACCGATTCCCGTTTCTGGCACACAATCTGCAGCCATGTTTACAAATTTACACCCATGCAGATGGATGCCTCCGTTCGTGCTACTGTCCACGGCATTGATGAAAAAATAAAAATAGACCACCTCATTGAGATGGCCTCATTCTACGAACATTTGATAGATAAATTATCGGAGTAGATTATTCGCTAAAATCAGTTAATCAGATAGAGCAAAACAGATGCATTCCCGCCAAGGT